>JAOUDR010000674.1 GCA_029859185.1 Gemmatimonadota bacterium | reverse complement strand
CGGTCGGGCGGCCACCTGCGGGTCCTGGATCTCGCCCTCCGACTGCGCCACGTAGACCGTCGCCGAGAGATCGCCGGTCGTGTTGAGCACCGTGCGCGCCATGTCGAGGATCCGGTCGACTCCCAGGATGATCGCGATACCCTCCGGCGGTACGCCGACGCTGGCCAGCACCACCATGATCAGCGGCAGCGAGCCCCCGGGCACTCCGGCGGCGCCGATGGCCATGATCACGGAGAGAAAGACGACGACGATCTGCTGACCGACGTTGAGGTCCACGCCGAACACCTGCGCCAGGAACAGCACGGTGACGCCTTCGTAGAGCGACGTGCCGTTCATGTTCATGGTAGCGCCGAGCGGCAGCACGAACCCCGCAATCTTGGGCGAGATGCCCAGGTCCTGCTCCGCCACCTGGATGTTGGTCGGCAGTGTGGCCGCGCTGGAGCTCGTCGAGAACGCCGTCACAATCACGGGCCGGGCGGCTTTCCAGAAGCGGAGCGGACTCATCTTGCCGAGCGTCCGCACCAGGATCGACAGTGTCACGACGGCGTGCAGGGTGAGCCCGACGAGTGCCACGAGCACGTACTTCCCCAGCTGCCCCAACAGATCCCAGCCGAAGCGCGACGTCACGACGAAGATCAGTCCGAACACACCATAGGGTGCCAGCTTCATCGCGAAATCGATGATCTTGA
The DNA here is from genome assembly GCA_029859185.1 of Gemmatimonadota bacterium. GTDB lineage: Bacteria > Gemmatimonadota > Gemmatimonadetes > Gemmatimonadales > GWC2-71-9 > JAOTWJ01. The sequence continues at coordinate 1,564 of JAOUDR010000674.1, read as the reverse complement.
TGACGACTTCCATCAGCGCATCGAGCAGCTTCACCATGGGGTCGGCCCGTTCGCGCGGGATGAGGGTCAGCGCCGCACCGAACATCAGCGCGAAGAAGATGACCCCCAGCATGTCCATGTTGGCAGCCGCCTGCACCGGGTTGCGCGGCACGATGTTCACGAACGTCTGGATCCCGAACCCGACCTCGGCACGGGCCTGCAGTCCCGCCGCCTCCGACTGGTAGGTCGCGAACAACTGCTCACGCATGACCGGGTCCATCCCGGCGCCTGGTTGCCACAGGTTGACGAGCGTCAGCCCGATGACCGCCGAGATGACGGTCGACAGGACGAAATAGCCCAGCGTCTTGCCGCCGACGCGCCCGACCGACCGCAGATCACCGATCCCGGCAACCCCCAACGCTATGGAGGCGAACACCAGCGGGATCACCACCATCAGCAGCATCCGCAGGAACACCTGGCCTACGGGATTCGCCAGGTTGTCCGCGAACCACGCCACCCACGCGGCGTCCGGCAGGAAGCGGTTGGCCGAGACACCCGCACCCGCGCCGAGGAACAGCCCGAGCAGAATCTTGGTATGGAGCTTCATGTCTGTGCGCTCACTTGAGGGTCCCGCTCAACTCGCCTGTTCAGCACCGGCGCCATTCCGCAACCGGGAATGCCGGTATCCGTACAGGAAGTAGATCACCCCACCGATCCCCAGCCACACGAAGAATCGAATCCAGGTGACGACCGGCAGTTTGAACATGAGGTATCCGCAGGCCAGTATCGCGATCGTGGCGGTGACCGGCGCGAACGGTACCCTGAACGGGCGAGGCCGGTCCGGCTCTCTGATCCGCAAGATCAGCACGCCAAGGGACACCAGCACGAACGCGAACAGCGTGCCGATGTTGGTCAGTTCCACCGCTTCGTCGATGTTGGCGAACGCCGCGAACGACGCCACGAAGACACCCGTGATGATGGTGGTGACGTAGGGCGTCCGGAACTTGGGGTGGATCTTGGCCGCCCAGCCGGGCAGCAGCCCGTCACGGCCCATGGAGAAGAAGATCCGCGGCTGCCCGAGCTGGAACACCAGCAGCACCGACGTCATGGCCACGACCGCACCGAACGCGATGATGACCCGGGCCACCGCCGCGAGCCGCGGGCTCCCGCTCGCACCCTGCAGCGCCGTCAACATCGGCTCGGCGGTGCCCAGCTGGTTCCAGGGAGTCATCCCCGTCATGACCAGCGCCACCAGGATGTACAGCACGGTGCAGATGAGGAGGCTCATGATGATCCCGAACGGCATGTCCTTCTTGGGATCCTTGGCCTCCTCAGCCGCCGTGGACACGGCGTCGAACCCGATGTACGCGAAGAAGATGATCGCCGCGGCCGACGTGATCCCCTTCCAGCCGTTCGGGGCAAACCCGCCGTGCGCCGTGTAGTTCTCCGCCTTGACGAACGTCGCGCCAACGACGAGGAAGAAGATGATGATGCCCACCTTGAGGAGCACCATCGCCGTGTTCGAATGCGCCGATTCCCGAATGCCGTAGACCAGGAGGACCGTGAGGGCCGCCACGATGGCCAC
>JAOUDR010000673.1 GCA_029859185.1 Gemmatimonadota bacterium | reverse complement strand
TTGACTGAACCACCCACGTAACCTACCCGCGGCTGTCGCACTTTCCTTGCAGCCGGAGTGACACCATGTCCGATATTCCAGCCGATCTGCACTACACCGAAGAACACGAATACGTGAAGCCAGGTGACGACACGGACATCGTGATCGTCGGGATCACGGACTACGCCCAGGGTGAGTTGGGCGACGTGGTCTACGTCGACCTGCCCGAGGTGGGAGCGAAGTTCAGCCGTATGGACGTGTTCGGCACGATCGAGGCCGTGAAAGCCGTCTCGGAGCTCTTCTCGCCGCTGACAGGCGAGGTAACCGAGATCAACGAGGCGCTCGAGGCCGATCCGAGTCTCGTGAACAAGGACCCGTACGGGGACGGCTGGATGATCAAGCTGCGGATTCGCAGCCGATCGGACCTCGACGCCCTGTTGCCGGCTGCGGACTACCAGGCGCACATCGGCGAGTAGCGCCCCGCCCGGGCGGTTCGCGCCCTTTTTCCGCCGACGCGACGCTCCGGGGCCACTCCCCCGGGGCGTTTGTTCGAGAGGACCTCATGACGCAGGATGCCACCACGACGTTCGACGACTTCGTCTCGCGCCACAACGGCCCCCGTCCAGACGACGTGGCCGCCATGCTCGAGACCCTGGGCCATGCCACCCTCGACGACCTCATGGCCGCCACGATCCCCGCGGGCATCCGGCTCGGGACACCGCTGCGGCTGCCGCCGGCGCAGTCCGAACGCGATGCGCTGGACACCCTGCGGCGGATCGCGTCGCAAAACCAGGTATTCCGTTCGTATATCGGTATGGGATACGCCGACTGCATCACCCCGCCGGTCATCCTCCGGAACGTGCTGGAGAACCCCGGCTGGTACACCGCGTATACGCCGTACCAGCCCGAGATCGCGCAGGGCCGCCTCGAAGCCCTGCTCAACTTCCAGACGATGGTGGGCAATCTCACCGGCTTGCCCGTGGCCAACGCCTCACTGCTGGACGAAGGCACCGCCGCGGCCGAGGCCCTGACGCTGACGCTCGCGGTCGTCAAGCACGGCGACCGGCCCGTCTTTCTGGTGGACCACCGGTGCCATCCCCAGACGATCGCCGTGGTGCAAACGCGGGGTCGGTGGCGGGGCATCGACATCCGGGTCGGCGATCCGGCGGCGTTCACGTTCGGCGCGGACGTGGTCGGCGCGCTCGTCCAGTATCCGGCCACCGACGGCGAGGTGCGCGACTTCCGGAAGCTGTGCACGCGGGCACACGAGAGCGGCGCCCTGGTGACCGCGGCCACCGATCTCCTCGCCTGCACGTTGCTCACGCCGCCGGGGGAATGGGGCGCGGACATCGCGGTCGGCAGTTCCCAGCGGTTTGGCGTTCCCATGGGATACGGGGGACCCCACGCGGCGTTCTTCGCGACCCGCGAGACGTACAAGCGGCATCTCCCCGGACGGATCATCGGCGTCTCGCAGGATACCGACGGCCGGATGGCGTTCCGGATGGCGCTCCAGACGCGCGAGCAGCACATCCGTCGGGAGAAGGCCACGAGCAACATCTGCACGGCCCAGGTGCTCCTCGCCGTGATCGCCGGGATGTACGCCGTCTATCACGGCCCCGAGGGCCTGCGTCGGATTGCCCGGCGCGTGCACACGCTCACCGGACGGCTCGCGGATGCCGTCCAGCGGCTCGGCTTCCGGCTCGCACACGCGACGTACTTCGACACCCTGACGATCGAGGTGGGCGACGCCCGCGCCGCGATCGAAGCCGCCGCGCGCGAGCGGCGCCTAAACCTCCGCCGCGTCTCCGAAACACACCTGGGGGTCGCGCTCGATGAGACCACGACGGCGGCCGATCTGGCCGACCTGGTGGACGTGTTCGCCGCCGGGACACCGGCGCGCGTTCCGCTCGATGCGCTCGACGACCCGCCGGCCACCGCGATCCCCGGCCCGCTGACGCGGGCGACCGGATTCCTCGAGCACCCGGTATTCCACCGGTATCGCTCGGAGACCGAGATGCTCCGGTACCTCAAGCGACTCGAGGACCGGGACCTCTCCCTCACCTCCGCGATGATCCCCCTCGGCTCCTGCACGATGAAGCTGAACGCGACCGCCGAGATGATTCCGGTGACGTGGCGCGAGTTCGGTGGCCTCCATCCGTTCGCGCCGCGGGATCAGACGCAGGGCTACGCCACCATGTTCCGGACGCTCGAAGAGTGGCTCGCCGAGATCACGGGCTTGCCCGGGGTCTCCCTGCAGCCCAATGCCGGTGCCCAG
>JAOUDR010000671.1 GCA_029859185.1 Gemmatimonadota bacterium | reverse complement strand
GCCGCTCGCAAGCCCGCCGGCGCTTGGCACTTCGGCTTCAAACGCAATCCGGTCACTGCCGCCGACCCGCCCGCCGGTGACGATCAGGGCGACGACGATCGCGACCCCGAGCACGATCAGCGCGATCGTCCCGGCCTGGCGCTCGTAGGCATGCGAGAGATCGAGCTCGGTGAGGACGCGGAAGCTGTCGGTGACCCGGTCGCTGAGGCTGCGGCGCTTTGCCATGCGTAAAGATCGACCTGGAGCCGCCCGGACGGTAGCGCGGATCTGGGGGGTGCTAGCGCCGGCGCAGCTGGAGCAGGAAACCGCCTTCGTCCAGATCCATGGTCCAGTCAGCGAGCGCGGGGCGCAACTCGGTGCGCAGCATGCGGCGCACCGCGGGTCGGAGCGCCGGCCGTCCCGCCGAGCCGCGGCCCTTGCCGGTGATGACGTGGAGCACGGCGCCCGGTTTGCGCCCGCCCCAGAGACGCACGAATGCGGTCACCGCGCGCCGTGCCTCCACGACGGTCATCCCGTGGAGGTCGAGCGTCGCGTCCGGCACTGCGTCGAGCAGTGGATCGGGCAGCATCTCCGGTCTCTCCTCGGCCGTGTGTACATTCTCGGACATGCTACGCCAGAGCATCCACGACGGTATCCTGACGATGCGCCTCGACCGGGGCAAGGCCAACGCGCTCGATCGGGATCTCCTCGAGCGCCTTGCCGAGGCCCTCGATGGCTTCGCTCGGGACGACGCGCTCCGCGCCGCCGTCCTGACCGGCACGGGGAGCATCTTCTGCGCCGGTGTCGATCTCTACCGGGTGCTCGACGGTGGCGCCGAGTATGCGCGCGCGTTCGTGCCCGTGCTCGCGGGCACGTTCCACCGGCTGTTCGCCTGCCCCAAACCCATCGTGGCCGCCATCAACGGGCACGCGATTGCCGGTGGCTGCGTGCTGGCCGCCGCCTGTGACTATCGCCTGATGGCGAGCGGTGACGGCACGATCGGCGTCCCGGAGCTGACGGTGGGCGTGCCCTTCCCCCTCGTAGCGATCGAGATCCTGCGCTTCGCGACGTCGACCGCGCATCTCCAGGATCTCGTGTACCGCGGGACGACGTACTCCACGAGCGCCGCCTGCGAGCGCGGGCTGGTGGATGAGGTGGTTGCCCCGGATGAGCTGGCCGACCGCGCGGTCACGGTCGCTCGGCGGCTCGCCTCGGAGCCGGCCGCGCGGTTCCGCCTCACGAAACAGCAACTCCGGGCACCGACGATTGCGACGATCGCGGCGCATGCCGCCGAGACCGATGCCGCCGTGCTCGCGGAGTGGGAGCGACCGGAAACGGTGGCCGCCATCCGGGCGTACCTCGACGGCCGGCGGCGGCGGTAGCGGGTCGGAGGCCCTGTCGACGCCGCTTTCAGCGGCAGGGCCGAGCCGCGGTTCTCAGCCGCGCCAACGAGCGAGCGTGGCGCCGATGTGCTGCGGAAGCGAACCCCTTCGCAACACCGGCATCGCGAAGGCGCGAGTGAGACTCGCGGCTCGGCCCTGTCAGTGAACTGACGCTGGTGTGACACGCCCCTGGCAGGGGGCAGCGCCTACGGCGCCTCTTCCAAGCGGTACATCCGCGACCGCCACAACCGCTGCGCCAGGATATCGTGCTCCACCACGACCTCGAGCCGCAGGTACACCTCGCTGTCCGCAAGCGCGTAGTTCTCGATGAGCCGGCCGCCGCCCGGCGGGCGGTACTCGATTTCGAGGGTCCGTCCCCGCCACCGGGCACGCACGCGGATCGAGATCTCACCATCCTCGATCGAGCCCCAGCTCCCGTTCAGAAGAACCGAGTAGGTGAAGCCACCGTCGTTGAGGATGGTGATCGCCGTGTCCGTCTGGGTGATCCGGAACGCGGCGACCGGTGAGGCCATCCCGACGAGCCGGTTGAGCTGCTGTTGCTCCTCGGGCCTTCCCCGGCGACGGATGACCGGCCGCAGATCCGACGGTGGGCCCGCGGGTGTGGAGTCCGCCGTGGTGACGCTGTCCCGCGCCGTACTGTCGCGCACCGTGCTGTCGCGCACCGTGCTGTCGCGCACCGTGCTGTCGCGCACCGCGCTGTCGCGCACCGTACTGTCGCGCACCGCGCTGTCGCGCACCGTACTGTCGCGCACCGCGCTGTCGCGCACCGCGCTGTCGCGCACGGTGCTGTCGCGCACGGTACTGTCCGCCGCCGCACTGTCGGCCGGCGGCGGCGGCGCGACCTTCAGGACCCAGTACCCGGAGAGATCCGGGTGGTCTTG
>JAOUDR010000672.1 GCA_029859185.1 Gemmatimonadota bacterium | reverse complement strand
CAACAGGTCCTCGACCGCCGTCAGCAGCTCGGCCGGGATATCCTCGTAGACGGCAAGCTGGCCGGGGTTCACGATCCCCATGTCCATGCCGGCCTGGATGGCGTGATACAAGAAGGCCGAGTGCATGGCCTCCCGTACGGCGTGACTGCCGCGGAACGCAAAGGAGAGGTTGCTCACGCCGCCGCTCACGAGCGTGCCGGGGAGCGTGTGCTTGATCTGCCGCACGGCCTCCATGTAGGCGATGGCGTAGCGACCGTGCTCTTCGAGGCCGGTCCCAATCGCGAAGATGTTGGGGTCGAAGATGATGTCCTCGGGCGGGAAGCCGACCTGCTCGGTCAGCAGTCCATAGGCCCGGTGGCAGATGGCGACCTTCCGCGCAACCGTATCCGCCTGCCCCTCCTCGTCGAACGCCATCACGATCACGGCTGCGCCGTACCGCCGGACGAGTCGCGCCTTGGTGAGGAAGTCGGCTTCTCCCTCCTTCAGGCTGATGGAATTGACGATGCCCTTGCCCTGGAGGTTCTGCAGGCCGGCCTCGAGTACCTCCCACCGTGAGGAGTCCACCATGACCGGGACGCGGGCGATATCCGGCTCGGCCGCGATCAGGCGGAGGAACCGCTCCATCGCGGCGCGGGAGTCCAGCATGCCCTCATCCATGTTCACGTCGATGAGCTGGGCCCCGTTCTCGACCTGCTGGCGGGCCACCTCGACCGCCGCCTCGTAGTCGCCGGCCGCGATCAACTTCGCGAACCGCGACGAACCGGTGACGTTGGTGCGTTCGCCCACATTGACGAACAGCGAGTCGGGCCGGATGGTGAACGGCTCGAGGCCGCTCAGCCGGCACAGCGCCGGCACGGCCGGGACGTTCCGCGGCTGCAGATCCGCAGTCGCTTCCACGACGGCGCGGATGTGATCGGGGGTCGTCCCGCAACAGCCGCCGACGATGTTGACGAAGCCCGACTCGGCGAAGTCCCGGATCAGTGCGGCCATCTCGGCCGGGGTCTGATCGTATCCTCCGAACGCGTTGGGCAACCCCGCGTTGGGGTGGCAGCTGACGAACGTGCCGGCGATTCCGGCCAACTCCTCGAGGTGTGGGCGGAGTTGGGCGGCCCCCAGGGCGCAGTTGAACCCAACGCTCAACAGATCGGCATGCCGCACCGAATTCCAGAACGCCTCGACCGTCTGCCCCGACAGGGTGCGGCCGCTGGCGTCGGTGATCGTCCCGGACACCATGACCGGCACGCGGAGGCCCCGCCGCTCGAGCAGTTCCTGGATCGCGAACAGTGCGGCCTTGCAGTTGAGGGTGTCGAAGACGGTCTCGACCATGAGCGCGTCCACGCCACCGTCGAGCAGCGCCGCCGCCTGCGCCCGGTACGCGTCCGCGATCTCCATGAACGAGGCGGTCCGGTAGCCGGGATCGTTCACATCGGGGGACATGGACGCGGTGCGATTCGTCGGCCCCAGGACGCCAATGACGAATCGTGGGCGATCCGGCGTGCGACGCGTGAACGCGTCGGCGGCGCGACGCGCCAACCGTGCGGATGCCACGTTCATGTCGTGGACCAAATGGACGGTGTCGTAGTCCGCCTGGGAGATGGCCTGCGCGTTGAACGTGTTGGTCTCGATCAGATCCGCGCCGGCCTCGAGGTAGGCGCGGTGCACGGCCTCGATCACGTCCGGCCGGGTGAGCGAGAGGAGATCGTTGTTGCCCCGCAGATCGGCCGTGTGATCCCGGAGCAGCGTGCCACGGAAGTCGTCCTCGCCGAGCTCGTAGGCCTGGATCATCGTGCCCATGGCGCCATCGAGCACGAGAATGCGCTGGGTGAGCAGCTGCCCGAGGGACGCACCCCGCCCTCCCGCGGCGGACCGCGAGGTCGTGGGCTTCACACGGCGTCGTCCCTTCACGCTCACTGGCAGCCTCCTGGCGTCAGGCCTGGCCTTGCAACGACCGTTCCACGCCTTCCTGCATCCGCCAAACAAAAAGCCCCGGGTCGCCAAGCGGTCCCGGGGGTCCGGCTTTTTAGCGACTTATTTAACGTGGCTGCAATAGGCCTCAACTCACCACGACTCGATTGTGCATACAAGGTAACCCGCCCTCCCCACGGACGCCATGGTGCGGCCTCTTCACTTTTGCGGTCCGGCGCGGCAGTCTCTAGGGGTGATGGGCGAAGGTACCAGGCGCGTACCGGAGGAGGGGCGATGCTCGAGACAGCGGAAGTTGGCAACAAGCTCGACAAGGAAACCTACAAGAAGGACGCACCGG
>JAOUDR010000669.1 GCA_029859185.1 Gemmatimonadota bacterium | reverse complement strand
CAGTGCTCGGCGTGGCGGTGGCGTTCGCGATCTACTGGCCCGATGCCGAGATTCTCGTGTTCCCGATCCCCGTCCCCATCAAGGCGCGCACCCTCGTCATCGGGCTGGCGGTGCTCGACCTCGTGTTCGCCCAGGTGGTGCACGACGGCGTGGCCCACGAGGCACACCTGGGCGGCATGGCGGCCGGGTGGCTCTTCTTCCGGCTGCGTGGCCTCGCCACCGGGCGTCCGGCGGAAACACCGACACCGCGTCGCGTGGTCATGGTCCAGCAGGGTGTGACGCGCGAGGCGGGGCCCCGAGCCGCGCCACCGCTGCGACCGGCCCCGCCACCGCCGCGCCCCGGCAATGACCCCGTCGCGGCGGAAGTGGACCGCGTCCTCGACAAGATCAGCGAGCAGGGGATTCAGAGCCTCACGCCGGACGAACACCGTTTCCTCGAGGAAGTGAGCAAGCGGAAGCAACGCGACATCCACTGACGCGGGCCGCGATCCCGGCATGAAGCGCCCCCCACGAGGCCGGTGAGGGGCGCTTTGCTTCGCCCACGAACCGACCAGCCGTGCCATCGGATACCCGATTTCCATATTCCATTGCCCCCGCCGGCGCAAGCGGGCGGAGCCATGCGCGGAGCGCACTGTCACGCCAGCGCAGGAGGCCTTGCATTGAGCCGCGATTTTTCGATATTGACCCCGTGCTGATCAATCTCGTCCCGGAATTCCTCGCCATCCTTCAGGCTGCGAATCGCAAGGCAGCGTTCGAGCAGTACCTCTCCGCGCATCGGGCCGTCCTTTCCGCATACTGGCACAACTACGTGCTGGACCTCGATAGCCAGCAGGCCGAGGCGGTCATCGACCACGCGCTCCAGGCGGATCGGCGCGATCTGCTCGACCTGCTCGAGTCGACCGACATCGAGGGCATCGTCGAGGACGCGATCGCCCAGGCCACCGACCTGCTGCAGGTCGACCGGCCCTCCGATGTCTACCTGATGGTCGGCATGGGCGCCGCCAACGCCGGAGAGCTGGTGGTCAACGGTCGCGGGGTCGCGTTCATCTGCCTGGAACATTTCACCGGTCGCGCCAACCCGGAGACGTATGGGATGGGGCTGCCGCCGGAGCTGATACCTCTGTGGGTGGCACACGAGCTCGCCCACTGCGTGCGCTACACTTCGCCCACCAGTCAGAGCGAGCTCCGACGGCTCATCGCCGAGCAGGGCGGCAACTACGACTACTGGGTGACCGGCAGCCGCGCCACGCTCCGCGAGTTGCTGGTCAACGAGGGACTTGCGGTGCACGCCGCGGAGCGAGCCTCGCCCGGCCTCGATGCGGCCACCTACTTTGGTTATCCCCGCCGGCAGTACCGGCGGCTGCGGGAGCTCGACGCCTTCCTCCGCCGCATCGTCGAGCCGGAGCTGGAAGGACGCGGCATCGGACTCCGCCTCAGGTATCTCTCCGGCGGCATGAGCCCAACGGCCCGGCTGGTCGGCGGGCGGGTGCTCCCGGAGCGCTCCGGGTACTATCTTGGCCACCGGATGGCCGAGGCGCTGGTGCAACAGCGGGGCATCGCCGCCGCGCTGCGCGCTGCGCCCGAGGAATTCCAGGCGGCCGAAGATCTCGCGCGGGGCATCCAGACCGCGTAACTTGGCGCCGAACATGGCGTCCGTTCCCATCGAATCGATCAGGGCAGCCCTCGCTGGGCGCTACGCTGTCGAGCGTGAGCTCGGACAGGGCGGCATGGCGGTCGTCCTGCTGGCTCGCGACGAACGCCACGGTCGTTCGGTCGCCCTCAAGCTGCTCCGCCCGGAACTGGCCGCCGCGATTGGCACCGATCGCTTCCTCCGCGAAATCGAGATCGCCGCCCGCCTGGCCCATCCCAACATTCTGCCGCTGCTGGACTCGGGGACGTATGCCGAGCCGGCGGGCGGACCAGAGGTCCGCCCCTACTTCGTCATGCCCTACGTGGAGGGGGAGTCGCTCCGCGATCGCCTGACTAATGGTCCGCTGCCCCTCGAGGAGTCCATCCGCCTCATCGTGGAAGTGGCCGACGCCCTCGATTGCGCCCACCGGCAGGGGATCGTCCACCGCGACATCAAGCCCGACAATGTCCTGCTGCAGCAGGGCCATGCCGTGGTGAGCGACTTCGGGATCGCACGCGCGATCTCGGCGGCCACCGGCGTCGCGCGGCTCACCGAGACGGGGATGTCCCTGGGCACGCGCGGGTATATGAGCCCGGAACAGTTCGCCGGACTCGAGGTAGATCAGCGGAGCGACATT
>JAOUDR010000670.1 GCA_029859185.1 Gemmatimonadota bacterium | reverse complement strand
GATCGAGACGGCCCAGCAGGTGGCGGGACAGGTTGCGGTGCAGAAGCGGTTGGGGCTTGGTGACGACTACCTGGAGAAGTACCGCGACCGGATCGCCGGCATCACCGCTGCGCAGGCGCTTGCGGCCGCTCGAACACTGATTCGACCGGATTCGGCGGTGATCGTCGTCGTGGGCGACGGTGGCAAGGTCCATGAGGGCCTCGCGGCGATTGCGCCGGTCCGCATCATCGATGTGGAGGGCAACACCCTGACGGTCGACGACCTGGCGCCGCCGGCGGGCGTCCTAGCCCTGGATCCAGCGCAACTCACCCCGCGGCGCGACTCACTCCGGGTGATGATCCAGGGCAACCCCATGGGAGCCCAGATTCTCGAGTACACGGTCGAGGAAGATGCCATCGTCGCGGTGGAGCGCACCATGATCCCGCTGATGGGCATGAACCAGGAGACGCGCGTCGTCATGGACGGTGCCACCCTTGCCCTGCGCGCCCTCGATCAGACCGGGCAGGTCGGGCCGCAATCGGCCGAAACCCACCTGGCGGTCGCGGACGGGCGCATCACCGGCCGGGCCCAGACCCCGCAGCCCGGGGGTCAGCCCAAGGTGGCCGAGATCGACACGATCCTCCCCGAGGGAGCGATCGAGTCGAGTCAGTTGACGTCGATCATCCCGGCGCTTGCGCTGGCCGACGGTGCCACGTTTACGGTCAGCGTGTTCAACTCGTCGGAGGGCACCTTCAAGCCGTACGCCATTCGGGTGGACGGCACGGAGAGCGTGAGCGTCCCGGCTGGCACGTTCGACGTGTTCAAGGTGGTCGTGTCGGGGGGCGCGTTCCCGACGGCCATGTACGTCACCCGGGAAACTCCCAGGCGAATCGTCCGGATCGAGATCGTGGGACAGCCGTTCGTGCTCGAGTTGGCGCGATGAACGGCTGACCGGCATAGCAGCGGTGAGAAGCGACCGGCGGGTGTGCCGGACAGCGCCGGGCACCCGCCCAGGCTTTGTGACAAGGATCACGGACGCTGCGTGTCAGCGGGCGCGGTGTTTCACCAGCGGAACGGCACCAAGCGTGCACAGGTGTGGAGGGGTGTCTACGGACCGTCCGCCACGCCCCCCGAAGAAGCCGGGAAGCGCGGTTTGCCGAGTACGTAGGTCCTTGACTCCAGGCGACTTAGAACACAGAATCAGGCGAGGATTCCAGGCAAGGCGATCGATCGAGACACATGCAGTGTGCTAATTGCGCCACACCCGTTCCTGACGACGCGCGATTCTGTCACTCGTGCGGCTCCATCGTCTCTGATGCCGGCGAGCAGAGCCGGGCCTCGGGCGCGATGACACAGGACTCCTTCGACAAGATCGAGGAGCTCCTCCGGAAAGAGACCGTTGGCCAATACAGGATTCAGCACTTGCTGGGCAAAGGTGGGATGGCGGTCGTCTATCTCGCTCAGGAGGTACACCTCTCCCGTAACGTCGCCATCAAGGTCCTGCCCCCCGAGCTGACGTTCGGCCATGGAGTGGAGCGGTTCAAGCGGGAAGCCAAGACGGCGGCGGCGCTCGACCACCCCAATATCATCCCGATCTATCGTGTCTCCACCGAAGGCACGCTGTTCTGGTATGCGATGAAGTACCTCGAGGGCCAGTCCCTCGAGCAGGTGCTCAAGGACCGGGGCAAGCTCCCGCTAGCGCTCACCATCAAGATCCTCCGGCAGGTTGCGGAAGCGCTCGACTACGCGCACGAGCACCAGGTCGTGCACCGCGATATGAAGCCGGCCAACGTGATGCTGGACAGCCGAAACCGCGTGATCGTGACGGACTTCGGCATCGCCAAGGCACTGAGCGAAGGAACGCTGACCGCATCCGGTTCGGTGATCGGGACGCCGTATTTCATGTCGCCCGAGCAGGGCATGGGCAAGATGGTGTCGGGGGCTTCGGACCAGTACTCGGTGGGCGTGATGGCCTACCGGATGCTGGCGGGTCAGGTGCCGTTCGAGGGTGATTCCGCCATCGACGTGCTCCACAAGCACTGCATGGTGCAGCCGCCGGCCCTCGAGACGGCGGCCCCCGGCCTGCCGCGCAACGTGTACCTCGCCGTGCACCGGGCGCTGGACAAGAAAGGGGAAAACCGATTCCCCACCGTCGGGGCGATGGTGGACGCCATGGAAAGCGCGGACGCCCTCGGCTCCTTGCTGGACCTCTCGGTGCGCGGGACCGGCGCGGGTGACGCGACGCTCGTCGTTTCGACCGCGGAGCTGTCGAGCCCGGACCTCGCCAC
>JAOUDR010000667.1 GCA_029859185.1 Gemmatimonadota bacterium | reverse complement strand
CGCGCACTGCCACGACGACCTGGGGCTCGCCGTCGCCAACAGCCTGGCCGCGATCGAGGCGGGTGTGGGGCAGGTCGAGTGCACTGTGAATGGGATTGGCGAGCGCGCGGGGAACGCGGCGCTCGAGGAGATCGTGATGGCCAGCCACGTCCGTCCCCAGCACGCGCAGTTCCGCACGCGCGTGAACACCGAGGAGATCTACCGGACGAGCCAGCTGCTGGCCTATCTCACCGGCAGCTTCCCCCAGCCGAACAAGGCCATCGTCGGGCGGAATGCCTTCGCCCACGAGGCCGGCATCCACCAGCACGGGATGCTCCGTAACGGGCTCACCTACGAGATCATGAGGCCGGAGTCGGTCGGCATCTCGCGGTCCACCCTGGTCCTCGGCAAGCACTCCGGGCGCCATGCGCTCGAGCGGCGCTACAAGGAGCTGGGCTACGAAGTGGACGAGGCCAAACTCACTGAGCTCTACGCGCAGTTCACCACGCTGGCCGACCGCAAGCGCGAGATCCTCGACGAAGATCTCCTCGCGCTGATGCACGACAGCTTCCACGATGCACCCGAGGCCTATCATCTCACCCGCCTCCAGGTGACCTGCGGCAGCGTACCGGCGTCGGCGGAAGTCCGGATGAGCGGCCCGTGGCTCGGGGAGCGGTCGGCGGAGGGGACGGGCGACGGGCCAATCGCCGCGGCCTTCGCGGCGATCAGCGACATCCTCGGGCAGACAGTGGAGGTCATCAACCTTGCGCTGCGCTCGGTGACACCGGGTCGCGACTCGGTGGGCCAGGTCTTCCTGCAATGCCGCATCGGGGGAAAGTCGCTGTCCGGTCAGGGAGCCTCCACCGACATCGTCGAGGCGAGTGCCCGGGCGCTGGTGCACGCGCTCAACAAGGAGCGCCATGCCGAACGGCTGGAGGCGACGGCCTACGACGCCTCCCCGCACTGGGGGGTGTGACGGTGGACCGTGCCCAGTCACGGGGGGACCAGGTGAGCGAAGTGCTGACCGGCGCCCAGATGCTCTGTCGCCTGATCCGGGAGCAGGGCGTGGAGGTGGTGTTCGGCTACCCGGGCGGGGCGATCATGCCGATGTACCACGCGCTGCCCGAGTACCCCCGGCTGCGGCATGTGCTGGTGCGCCATGAGCAGGCGGCAGCGCACGCGGCGGATGGGTACGCGCGCGCCTCAGGCCGGCCGGGCATCTGCCTGGCGACCTCCGGGCCGGGCGCGACCAACCTCGTGACCGGGCTCGCGACCGCTCAGCTCGACAGCTCGCCAGTCGTGGCCATCACCGGCCAGGTGCCGAGGGCGATGATCGGGCGCGATGCGTTTCAGGAGACCGACATCATCGGGATCACGCTGCCCATCACCAAGCACAGCCTCAGCGTGGAGGACATCTCGGAACTGCCTGAGAAGGTGCGGGAGGCCTTCGCGATCGCGACCAGAGGGCGGCCGGGGCCCGTGCTGATCGACATTCCGAAGGACGTGCAAACTCAACGGGCGGCGTGGCGTCCCGCGGTCGTGCCTGCTGCTGCACGCCCCGACGCGAGCCCAGTGCCGACAGCCCTGGGCGACGACATCGGGACAGCGGTCCGGCTCATCGCGCAGGCGGAACGCCCGCTCTTGCTGCTCGGCCGTGGAGTGATCCTGAGTGGGGCCTACGCGGAGGTCCGGGCCCTGGCCGAGAAGACCGGCATGCCGGTCATCACCACGCTGCTCGGGATCAGCGCGATTCCCGAATCCCACCCGCTGCACCTCGGCATGCCCGGCATGCACGGTGAGGTACACGTGAACCGCGCCATCCAGCAGGCCGACCTGCTGGTGGGTATCGGACTCCGCTTCGACGACCGGGTGACCGGGAACACGGCGGGGTTCGCCCCTCGCGCGCGGATCATCCATGTCGACCTTGATGCCTCGGAGATCGGCAAGAACGTGTCGGTGGAGGTCGCGCTGGTGGGTGACGCGGGCGCGGTGACGCGACGCCTCCTCGGCGCCGTCGCGCCGCGCGGGTGCGACCCCTGGTGGGCGGAGATCGACACGTATCGGCGGGAGAGGCACCAGCAGTACCGCGGTGACATGGCCCCTGAGACGATCCTGTCAGCCATCCGGGCGGCCAGCGGGCCGGGGTGCACGATCGTCTCCGATGTAGGCCAGCACCAGATGTGGGTCGCGAAGCACTACAGCTATGAGGAACCCAACTCGCACATGACCTCCGGCGGGCTCGGGACCATGGGGTTTGCGGTGCCGGCCGCGATGGGGGTGCACTTCGCGCG
>JAOUDR010000668.1 GCA_029859185.1 Gemmatimonadota bacterium | reverse complement strand
ACGGGCCCACAGCACGATGTCCCGACGGTAGTCGAACCAGATTTCGATCAGGAGCACCACCATCAGGTACCACGCATAGACGAACCCGAACATCGCCATGGCCGAGCGCTTGTTCGGGGTCAGGAACATCTCGAAGGAGCGCTCTGGATGTCCGAGGTGGGCCATGAGCGGCAGCGGGGCGACGATCAGGAACGCCAGTGCCGTCAACAAGGCCAGCCGGTAGGTCGGCTGCACTTCCCGCACGTTGAACACGCGCTCCAGCGACGCCAGAATGAACGCGCCGGCCACGAGCCCGGTGATATACGGGTAGAGGACGATGAGCAAGCTCCACTGGAGCTCGAACTCGTTGGGATAGATGTACCCCTGCACGGCTTACCGGACCTCGCCGTCGAGATTCGCGTAGTACGCCTTGGGCTTCGTATTCAGGTTTGGCTTGAGTACCTGGATGTCGTTGAAGCGCATGAACCGCGCGAGGGGCGTCGCCCGTTTCTCCACCTCGCCGAACACCCGCGCACCCGTGGGACAGACCTCGACGCAGGCCGGCACCAGGCCCTTTACGAGTCGGTGGTAGCAGAACGTGCACTTGGCCGCGACGTGCTTTTCCGGATGCAGGTAGCGCGCCCCGTACGGGCAGGCCTGAATACAGTACCGGCACCCGATACAGTACGAGTCGTCCACCAGCACGACGCCATCCGGCGACTGGAAGGTGGCCCCCACCGGACACACCTGCACGCACGGCGGATTGGCGCAGTGGTTGCAGAGCTTGGGGACGAAGAACGTCCGGAGGACGTCTCCCTCGCTCTCGATGGGCCCGAACCCGTCGAGGCCCCCGTTGGGGCTGTCCACGTCGACCGTGCCGTCGGTTCGCAGGACGTACCGCTCGATCCACGTATTGAAGTAGTGGGGCTCCATCGGCACGTCGTTTTCGGCCTTGCAGGCCGCCACGCACCGCGCGCACCCGATACACTTCGCGATGTCGATCCCGATGCCGTAATCGTGCGCGCTGGGATCGTACGCACCCGCACCCACACCTTGAGCCGCGGCCACGCGGACCATGCCGAGGAGCACCGGCCCGCCGGCGGCAAGGCAGGCGGCGACGAGGTCACCCACGAATGCGCGACGGTCTATGCCTTGGTCGCTCATGTGCCTGCCTCTGGGTGGTGCGGGTAGTGGCACTGCCAGCAGAGATACGGCTGCCCGTGCCGCTGCAGGTCGATCTGCGGAATCACGCCACCCTCGGGCATCCCGGAGTGGCAGCCGCCGCAGAACGCACGCGCGGTCGGCTTCGTAGGCCGCACGCTTCGCGGATCCTGGCGGTGGGTTTCGGGGGCCTCGTGGCAGGTCGTGCACGGCAGCGTGGCATGGTGCGACACCGCCTTCTGCCGCGCGATCCCGCCGTGACACGCGCTGCACTCCCGCGGGGTGACCGGCGGTTCCGGGGCATGCGGTTGGTGGCACGTCATGCAGGGAATCCGCGCGTTGTGCGTCAGCGAATCCACCTGGGGGAAGCCCGTCGGCCGCGAGGGGTTGAACGCGTGGCACAGCAGACAGAGCGCGCGCTCCCGACGGATCTCGGGCTTGCCCGCCATCGGCGCGGCGGCGTGTGCCGCGGCCGGCCCGTGGCAGATCTCGCACGCTACCCCGCGGTGGTTCCCGGCGACGCGCTTCGCATCGACGGCCCCGTGACACGCCGCGCACGCCTGGCGCCCCGCGAACTTGATGGGCCGCGCCGCAATCGTGTCCAGGGCGGCGGCCCGGTAGTGCCCGAGGTCGCCGAACGTCTCCGGTATCAGCAGCCGCCGAGCCAGGAGCAACGCCCCGGCCGCAATGGCGAGCACCGCAAGAAGACGCGGAACCTGCTGCGGCATTCCCCCTCCCGCGAAAGCGTGCCGCACGAGCGCTCACGCGAACGCTCGTTCGCTTCCAAGACTACAGCGCGAAGTTGTGCCGGTTCTGAAGCTTTTGTGAAGGAGGCTTAAGGTCGCTCAAGGCGTGGTGAACGCCCGTCAAGTCATGGCCGGGCGCGCGCGCACGGAGGAGCCCTAGCTACGCTGCTTCCAGCGCGTGCCCTGCGGTGTGTCCTCCAGCTCGATGCCGCGTTCCGTGAGGTCGCGCCGGATCGCGTCGGCCCGGGCAAAATCCCTGACCTTGCGTGCTTCCTGCCGCGCGGCAATCTGCTCTTCGACCCACGCGGCAAGGTCGTCAGCCACCGTCTCCGCGCCGGGCAGCACGTCCAAGACGTCCGTGACAGCATCGAACGCGGCAAGCGC
>JAOUDR010000666.1 GCA_029859185.1 Gemmatimonadota bacterium | reverse complement strand
TGCTTCTGCTTTTCCGGATCGTTGGTGGTGAGATCGGAACTGATCCGTTCCCAGGTGTCGCCGCGGTCCCGCGTGCGATACAGATACTGCGCGCCCAGATACAGCGTGCCCGGGGTGGCGCCGCTCACGTGGAGCGGCGTGTTCCAGTTGAACCGCAGCTTGGGCTCGCCCTCGGCCGCGTAGGGGCGGATGCCCTTGGTCTCGCCGGTGGACTTCCGGTAGCGGACGAGGTTCCCGCCCTGGTACTCGACGTAGACGTAGTCGGGGTCCTTGGTGTCCACGTAAGCGTGGAAACCGTCGCCGCCGAACAAGTTGGTCCAGTCGCCGGGCTCGATGCCGCCCCGGCTCCGCGACGGACCCATCCAAGTGCCGTTGTCCTGGAGGCCACCGTACACGTTGTACGGCGTCTCCATGTCGTAGCTCACCACATAGAACTGCGAGACCGGGAGTGCCTTGGAGAGCCGCCATGTGGTGCCGCGGTCGTACGACAAGTAGACACCGCCGTCGGTGCCGAGGATGAGGGCGTGCGGATTGCGGGGATCGATCCACAGCGCGTGATGATCGCTATGCGGCCCACCCCCCATGGCGTTGGCGATGAACGGGTTGGTGAACGTCTTCCCGCCGTCGGTGGAGACGGTGAGGCTGTTCCCCGGCTTGTACACACGGTTGAAGTCGGTCGGGTCCACGACCAGGTGCGCGAAATAGAACGGACGCGACTGGACGTTGCCCAACGTATTGAGCTGCTGCCACGATTCGCCGAGGTCGTCGGAGCGGTAGAGCGCGGTTTCCTTGGCCTCGACCACCGCGTACACGACGCTCGGCCGCGACGGCGCCACCGCGACCCCGATGCGACCCAGCTCGCCCTCGGGCAGACCCTTGGTGAGCCGCGTCCAGGTCGTGCCGCCGTCGGTGGATCGGTACAACCCGCTGCCGGGCCCGCCCGAGGTGAACGTCCACGGCTGGCGGCGCACCTGCCACATGCCGGCGTAGAGAATGCGTGGGTCTTGCGGGTCCATGGTGAGGTCGGCACAGCCCGTACCGTCGTCCACGTACAACACCCGCGTCCACGTCTTGCCGCCATCGGTCGTCTGATAGACGCCGCGCTCCTCGCCCGTACCCCACAGGGGGCCCAGCGCGCACACGTACACGACGTTGCCGTCCCGGGGGCTCACGGCGATGCGCGCGATCCGTTCGCTGTGCTCGAGCCCCATGAGGTCCCACGTGTCGCCGCCGTCGAGACTGCGGTACACCCCGGTTCCGACGGAGACGGTATTCCGGACCCATGTCTCCCCGGTGCCCACCCACACGGTCTTCGGGTTGGCCGGATCCACGCGGATCGCGCCGATGGACTGTGCGTGCTTGTCGAACACCGGCTCGAACGAGATGCCGCCGTTCCGGGACCGCCACACGCCGCCACCCGCGGCGCCGGCGTAGACGGTGAGCGGGTCTTCCGCGACGGCGTCGATGGCACTGATGCGCCCGCTCATGGTGGCGGGCCCGATGGGCCGCGCGCGGAGCCCGCCGAACGTGGCGGACTCGATCTGGGCCTGGGCGCGCAGCGCGCCGGGCACGGGGCCCAGCGCGAGCGCGCCGAGGAGCGACGAGACGAAGAAACCGCGCGATGCGTGCATCCGGTCAGCCCTCCGGCGGGCGTGAGGCTGGTGGCTACTTGGCGGGCTTGGGCATCACGAAGATCGAGTCGGGTACCGCGACGTCGACCTCCACCGTGTCGATGGTGATCGTCTGTCCCTGGGTCGCGCCCTTGGGGCGATTATCGATGGAGTGGGCCATCATCAGGCCGCCGACGTCCTTGTAGTCGCTCAGGATCGTCTCGAAGTCCATCGAGTTCCCCTGCATCACCCGCGTCCCCTCGATCTTGATCGGCACGAAGTACTCGGCGTCGAGGTAGTACTGCTGGACGTCTCCGTTCTTGAGCGTCACCTTGATCTGGTACGCCTTGGTGCCCTCCATCTCGGCCATGCCAACCAGCTCCACCTGGTGGCCTTTGTCCTTGGAGTCCACCAGCGGCCCGTCGATGTCGGCCTGCTCGATGATGTCCTTCGACATCTCGGGCGGCATCTCCTCGGGATCGGGCTTGCCCATGAACGGCATGATCATCCAGGCGGTGGTTCCGTCGAAGCCCTGCACCCCCGTCATGCCCTGGAACGTGAACTCGATCCGGACCTTGCGGGGACGTTTAGCGGTCATGGTGAACGGCGCGTCGGTGCCGGGCATGAGCGCCATGTGGCCGGTCGCGCGAATCGACTGCACCGCT
>JAOUDR010000076.1 GCA_029859185.1 Gemmatimonadota bacterium | reverse complement strand
CACGGGCTGATGGACACGGCTCCGACCCCCGCGGCCCGCGCGCGGCCGGCGAGATGATCCCGCAGGTCGAGCAGCCCCGGACCGTTGGCCGCGGTGCCGGCAAGCATGCGCAGTACCTCGGAGCCGACCTCGTAGCATGACCCACAAATCGCTACGCCACAATGCATTACGAGTTCACTGATCGGGGCGCCGGACACCCTTTGGAGTGCCGCCAAGCCGGCTTCCAGCATTCCGGCGGCGACCCCGCGCCACCCGGCATGCAGCAGCGCCAACGTACCGCTCGCGGGGTGGGCGAGATACACCGGGACGCAATCCGCGACGGAGACGCACAGCAGCAGACCGGCCTGCCCGGTGACGTGTCCGTCCACGCTCTCCCGGATCAGCCATCCGGGTGGAACGTTGTCATGGGTGGCGACGGCGTGTCCGTGGACCTGTAGTCCCACGACGATGCTCGGGAATCGCGGACGCATGGCGGTCGCAAACGCCCGCCACCGCTCGGTGACGTCCCCGGCGGCCTCGGGGGTCAATAGGCCGAGATTGTAGCCGTGTGCTCGGGTCGTGATCCCGGCCGTGATGCCAAAGCGGTGCTGCCAGTCAGCCAGTTCCAGCGTCGGAACGTCGTCCTGGCCCGCGGGTTCCTCGCGCGCACTCGGAGTCGTACTCACCGAATCGGCGTCGGATCGCCGACGCGATCAATCTTGGCGCCGAGGGCGCGCAGGCGCTCATCGATCCGCTCGTAGCCGCGGTCGATCTGCCCGATGTTGTGAATCTCGCTCTGGCCCTCGGCGGCGACGGCCGCGAGCAACATGGCCATGCCGGCCCGGATATCCGGGCTTTCCACCACGCCGCCGCGGAGGGGGCTCGGCCCGGCGATCACGACGCGGTGGGGGTCGCAGAGCACGGCACGGGCACCCATACCCACGAGCTTGTCGACGAAGTACAGGCGCGACTCGAACATCTTCTCGAAGATCATGACGAGGCCGTCGCACTGCGTGGCCACGACGACGGCGATGGAGGTCAAGTCGGCAGGGAACGCCGGCCACGGTCCGTCTTCGATCTTGGGCACATGCCCGCCGAGGTCAGGGCGGATCCGGCGCTCCTGCGACGCCGCGACGTGGAGCGTCGACCCGTCGAGACGCGGGCGCACGCCGAGTCGATCGAACTGGAGCAGCGTGCTCTCGAGATCGGCCGGCCGGACACCTTCGATCCGCAGGTCGCCGTCGGTCACGGCGGCGAGACCGAGGAAGCTCCCGATCTCGATATGGTCGGGCCCGATCTCGAGAGTCCCGCCGTGGAGCGCATCCACCCCATCCACAACGAGAACGTTTGTCCCGATCCCGGCGATCTGCCCGCCCATGGCGTTGAGGCCGTGCGCGAGATCCTGGACGTGGGGTTCGCTCGCGGCGTTGCGGAGCACGGTGCGGCCCCGGGCGCGCACCGCCGCCATGAGGGCGTTCTCGGTGGCCGTGACGCTCGGTTCATCGAGGAAGATGTCGGTGCCGGTCAGGGACCGGGCGGACACCCGATAGGCGTGACCGATATCCACTTCGGCGCCGAGGCGCTCGAACGCCAGGAAGTGGGTGTCGAGCCGCCGCCGCCCAATCACATCCCCCCCGGGGGGCGGCAGGGTCACCTGCCCAAACCGGGCGAGCAGCGGGCCGGCCAGCAGGATCGAGGCCCGCAGCTGTCGGCAGAGCTCCGGATCGAGCGCCTGGCTCCGCAACCCGGTGGGGTCAATCCGGACGCGCCCGGGGCCGGTCCACGCCACCGTGGCGCCGAGGTCTTCGAGCAGCGCGAGCTGCAGTTCGACGTCTCGGATGCGCGGGACGTTGACGAGCTCCGATGGGCCGTCCGCCAGCAGCGTCGCGGCAATCATGGGGAGGGCGGCGTTCTTGTTTCCGGCGGGCGTCACTGTACCCTTGAGGGGGGTGCCGCCTTCGACGAGGAAGTGTTGCGCCATGCGCGAAACCATACGTGGCGGCCACCCAACGTCAAGCACGAGACGTTGACACTGCGCGGTGCGGCGGGGACCTTTCACTGGCAGCGCGATCGGTGCGCCGCCCAGCGCGTCGGTGCACGCGCGGCAAGGAGGTGTGGGTGAGCGGCTGGCCCTTGGTTGTCATCGCCATAGCGACATCCGTCATGGCCGTGAGTGTCCTGGTGGTTCTCATCGGGATGCTCGCGACGCTGCGCCAGCTCGGACAGGTGTCGGAACGCATGAGCCGGTTGCTCGAGTCGGTGGACCGGGATGCCCGACCGGCGCTCGAATCGGTGCGGCGCACGGCGGAGGAGACGAGCCAGGTGGCGCAGAGCATCCGGGACGAAGTGACGGCGTTGCGCGGCACCTCCCGGGATGTCCGCGAGCGGGTCGAGCGGACCGCCGCCTCGCTCGAGGATCGGTTCGTCGAGTTCGACACCCTGCTGGACGTCCTCCATGACGAGATCGAGGATACCGTGCTGGATGTCGCGGCGGTGCTGCGCACCACGCGGCGCGGGGCGGGGCTGCTGCGGGGCATCCGTCGGACGTTCGGCCGGCGCCGTTGACGCCCGCGGGCAGGCGGTGGTTGCTGGCGGCGATGGCCGCCGTGGTGTTGCTGGCCGTGTTTCCCGCCACGGCGCACGCGTGGTCCCCCGGGACCCACATCTACCTGGGCGAGGCCGTCCTCGCGAACCTCTCGCTCCTGCCGATGGGGGTCGCGGCCCTGCTCCGTGCATTCCCCTACGACTTCCTCTACGGCAGCATCGCCGCCGACACCTCGATGGCCAAGAAGTACGCGCCGGTGGGCCGCCACTGCCACGCGTGGCACGTGGGTCAGGAGATCGTCGAGCGCGCAGACAGCGAGCGGTTGCGGGCATTCGGGCTAGGATACCTGGCCCACCTCTCCGCGGACTCGGTCGCCCACAATTTCTTCGTGCCCCGGCAGCTGGTGGTGGCCTCGACCACCATCGCGATCGGGCATTCGTACTGGGAGAGCCGGTTCGAGACGCACCTGGGGGAGCATTTCGCTCGAACGGCGATGGACGTCATCCGGATGGACCACGCAGCCTCCGATGCCCACCTCGACCGCATTCTCTCGCCGACGATCTTCTCGGTCCGCACGAGTCGGCGTCTCTTCCGCGGGATGGTGGGGCTCACCGAGACGGAGAGCTGGCAGGCGGCATTCCGCGTCGTCGCGGAGCGCAGTCGGTGGGACCTCTCGGATGACGAGGTGGAGCGGCAGATGCGCGCCGCCTTCCAGCTCGTCATGGAAGTGCTGGCCGAGGACGCCGCCGCCCAGGCGCTGAAACTCGATCCGTCGGGCGAGGCGTCGCTTGGGATGGCGAAGCGGGTGCGGTTGGACGTGCTGCGCAACCGTCTGCCGCGGGATCCGTGGCGCCTGACCCGTCTGGCCGAGCAGCGGTTTGGCCTGCCGAGCTACGCCCTGCCCTTCTGGGAACAGTCGGGCTCGGAGCGGCCGTGGCGCGTACGAAACGGGAAACGCGAAGCGGTCTAGCGGCCGTCGGCCCGGCGCCTCACGCGCTGTCCCAATCCCGTTCCAATCCGGCGTACGCGACCAGGAGGGTCTTGGTGCCGACCTCAGGGTCCTCGAAGGTGACCTCGACCTTCAAGTCCCGCCCGCGCCCGGTCAGGCCGCGAATGGTGCCCGACCCGAACCGCCGGTGCCGCACACGCTCGCCCTTCACGAAGCGCGGCGCATCCTGCGACTCCTCCTCGACGACGAAGGTCGCGGCAACCGTCGCGGCGATGCGCACCGGACCGCCCGGCGCGGGGCGGCCGGCGCGCCCGCGCTCGTCCCGCCAACCACCCAGGAACGCGCTGCTGCTGCGGTGCTCTTCACTGACCCGCGGGGGGATCGCCGCGAGAAACCGTGACGGAAGTCCGGGCATGAGCTGCCCACCGCGCCGCCGCGCCCGCGCCCAGGTGAGGTAGAGCCGGTCCCGGGCACGCGTGATCGCGACATAAGCGAGCCGGCGCTCCTCTTCGGCCCCCTCGACGGTTTCGAGGGCACGACTGAGCGGGAACAAGCCGTCCTCGAGGCCGGTGACCGCCACCACCGGCCATTCGAGTCCCTTGGCCGTGTGCACCGTCATCAACGTGATCCCGTCGGGGTCCCCACCGACTTGTTCAGCTGAGGTCGTGAGCGCCGCGGTCGCGAGAAACCGCTCGAGCGGAGTACCCGGGTCGTCCGCGTCGACCTCTTCCGACCACTCGGCGGCCGCGGCCAGTAGCTCGCGCACGTTCTCGACCCGGTCGAGGCCCTCCGGGCCTTCACGCTCCAGCCACTGCTCGTACTGGATGGCGTCGATGAGGCGCTCCAGGATCCGTGCCGGGGCCGCGTCAGACAGCTCGCGCAACCCCG
The DNA here is from genome assembly GCA_029859185.1 of Gemmatimonadota bacterium. Taxonomy (GTDB): domain Bacteria; phylum Gemmatimonadota; class Gemmatimonadetes; order Gemmatimonadales; family GWC2-71-9; genus JAOTWJ01. The sequence goes on along the minus strand of JAOUDR010000076.1, from coordinate 5,021 downwards.
TGATGAGTGCGGCGAACTCCACCAGGGCCCGCTTGGCCTGCGGCCGCAGATCGGTGATCCGTTCAGCGATCTCCGCGGTGGCGAGCAACGGGCGTCCCCAGCGTGTCGCTTCGACCTGGAGCGTGGCAAGACTGCTCAATCCGAGGCCTCGCTTCGGCACTTGCACCGCGCGCAGCAAGGCCTCGTCATCCGCCGGATTGACGACCAGGCGAAGATAGGCCACCAAGTCCCGCACTTCGCGCCGGTTGTAGAAGCTGATGGCCCCGATGATCTGGTACGGGAGCCCGGCGCGTCGCAGGGCCTCCTCGAGGGCGCGGGACTGGGCGTTCGTCCGGTACAACACCGCGCAGTCCCGCGCTACGTAGTGCTCATCCACCATCCGGCTCCGGAACTCCCGGACCAGCCACTCGGCCTCGTCCCGCTCATCGGCGGTGGCCACCAACTGGATCAGCGTGCCACCCGGACGGTTGGTGAACAGCGTCTTTCCCAAGCGCTGAGTATTCTCGGCGATGAGGGCGTTGGCCGCATCGAGGATCGGCTGCGTCGAACGGTAATTCTCCTCGAGACGCACGAGCGTGGTATCGGGGAAATCCCGCTGAAAGTCCAGCATGTTCCGCACCTCGGCGCCGCGCCAACTGTAGATCGATTGGTCGTCATCTCCCACGGCGCAGATGTTCCGGTGCGCGCCCGCGAGCGCCCGCACCAGTAGGTACTGCGCCCGGTTCGTGTCCTGGAACTCGTCGACCAGGACCGCCTGAAAGCGGCCCTGATAGTACGTCAGGCGGTCGGGGTGGTCGTGGAACAGCGTGAGGGGGTGGAGCAGCAGATCATCGAAGTCCATGGCGTTGGCGGCCCGTAACGCCCGGTCCAGCGCCACGTACATCTCCGCGGCGACCCGTTCGACCTTGTCGGTGGCGGATCCCGCGAGCTCCTCCGGGGTGACCAGGCGGTTCTTCGCGGCGGACACCAGGGTCTGGATCAGGCGCGGTGGGAAGGCCTTGGGGGCGTACCCCGCCTGCTCGAGCAATCGCTTGAGCAACGCGAGTCGGTCGTCCTCATCGTAGATCGTGAACTGGGAGGTGAATCCAAGCAGCGGCGCCTCGCGCCGCAGCAGGCGCGCGGAGAGCGAGTGGAAGGTGCCAATCCACAGGCCGGTCGGTTCCCGCCCCAACAAGGTCGCCACGCGATGGCGCATCTCGCGGGCCGCCCGGTTCGTGAACGTCGTGGCGAGGATGCGGTGGGCCGGGATCCCCACGGTCTCCAGCAGGTGAGCCAACCGCGCGGTAAGAACGCGCGTCTTGCCCGATCCGGCTCCGGCCAGCACCAGGAGTGGTCCTGCGTGATGGGCGACGGCGGCTTGCTGGCCTGCGTTGAGTGAAAGCGTGGTCACGCCGATTCCAGCGGCAGGCGGAGCACGAACTCGGTGCCGATGGCGGCCGTGGCCAGCGTGAGGCGCCCGTCATGGACCTCCTCGACGATGCGGCGGGCCAACGCTAGGCCGATGCCCCACCCCCCCGACTTCGTCGAGGTCCCCGGTTCGAACAGCCGTCCCCGTACCTCCGGGGCGATGCCGGGTCCATCGTCGATGACACGGACGATGGCGTGCCGCGCGTCGCAATCGACCCGCAGGGTGATCGTGCCGTCACGCCCACTCAAGGCGTCCACCGCATTGCGCACCAGGGCCTCCAGGGCCCATTCGAGCAGCACCGGATCGCCGGCAACGAACGGGCCGGCGGAGGGCGCGTCCACCGCCAGGTGAACGTGGTGTCCGTGGCGCGGGAGCCGGGGCGCGAAGTAGGCCGCGGTGCGCTCCGCCATGGCGCCGACCGCAACGCGATCGCGCCGCGTCGGTCGGCCGATACGCTCGAAGCGTTGCGCGACCCGGTGGAGCCGCTCGAGATCGGCCAGCAGGTGGCCGGCGATCTCACCCGTGTGGGTGCCGCGTTCCAGCAGGCGGTCCACCCACGCATTGGCGCTCATCAGCGGCGTGCCCAGCTGGTGGGCCGATTCGCGCGCCATGGCCACCCACATCCGATCGCGGTCGCGGTCCACGGCCGCCCGATAGGCCCAGATGCCGGCGGCGACGGCACAGGCAAGCAGCGCGAGCTGGAGCAGGCCGAGGCGGCGGAGGCGTTGTCCCACCGGCAGCAGCCCGTAGTGAACCACACCCAACTGCGGCACCCCGATGGGGATGTTCTCGGCGTCGAACTGGACGACGAGTTGCGTGAGCGCCGCGGGGTCGCGCATCGTTGCGTCCGGGAGATTCACCGCGGCGGTGGGCTGTCCGCCGCTATCGGTCACGATCACCGGGAGTCCGGTCTCACCGATCTCCCGCACCACCTCGAGTAACGCTTCGGTCTGGGCCGCCACAGCCGTGTCGTTGAGGGCGGCGATGACCCTGCCGTAGATGCGGGACGCCTGTGCCGCCTCCCCGCGGAGGTGGCCGGAGAGATCCCACGCTTGCCAGAGCGAAACGCCGCTCAGCAGAACGACCAGCGCGAGGGCGATCTCGGGCCCGTGGCGGGCAACGCGACGACGGAGCCTACCGGCCACCCGGCGTTAGCCGATCCACGCCAACGTACGGGCGCAGCGGCTCCGGCAGGGTCACTGAGCCATCCGCCTGCTGTCCGTTCTCGAGGATGGCGATGATCGTCCGCGGAAACGCGAGCCCGGAGGCGTTCAGGGTGTGGACGTACGCGGGCTTGGCGCCGCGCGCGGGTCGGTACCGGATGCTGGCGCGGCGCGCCTGGAAGTCGGTGAACGTGCTCGCGCTCGACACCTCCAGCCAGGTGCCCACCCCGGGCGCCCAAACCTCGAGATCGTAGGTCTTTGCGCTCGCAAAGCCGATGTCGCCCGTGGCCAGCAACACGACGCGGTACGGTAGCCCCAGGCGCTGGAGCACCGTTTCCGCATGGCCCAGCAAGCGCTCGTGCTCGGCAGCCGAGTCCTCGGGGCGCGTGAAGCGCACCAGCTCGACCTTGTCGAACTGGTGCACGCGAATCAGCCCCCGGGTGTCTTTCCCGTGGGCGCCGGCCTCCCGACGGAAGCACGGCGTGTAGGCCACGTAGCCGATCGGCAGCTGGTCGGCGGTGAGGAGATCGTCGCGATGGATGTTGGTGACCGGGACCTCGGCCGTCGGGATCAGGTACAAGCCGTCCTCGGTCACGTACATGTTCTGCTCGTGATCCGGCAGTTGTCCGGTGCCGCGCGCGGAATCCGCGTTGACCAGATACGGAGGTTGGATTTCGACGTACCCGTGCTCCCGCGTATGCAGATCGAGCATGAAACTCGCCAGACCGCGGACCAGACGTGCGCCGGCTCCGACGAACAGTGGAAATCCCGAGCCCGCGATTTTCGCGCCGGTGGGCAGGTCGGTCAGGCCGAGCGCGGCGCCGAGGTCCCAGTGTGGCTGTGGCTCGAATGAGAACGTGGGTGGCGTTCCCCAGGTTCGCAGTACGGCATTGGCGGACGCATCGCCCACTGGGACGTCGGGCAGCGGGAGATTGGGAATCTGCAGGAGGATCTCTTCCAACGCGTGATCCACGTCCGCCGTCTCGGCATCGAGCGCCTTGATCCGGTCGCTCAGTGCCTTGAGGTCGCCGAGCAAGGCGTCGGCCGGCTCTCCAGCCTTCTTGCGCCGGGCGACCTCGGCGGACTGCGCATTGCGCTGGGCCTTGAGCTGCTCGACGTCGACGAGCAGCGCGCGCCGCCGCTCATCGAGTCCGGCCACCGCGACCACCCGCTCACCCAATCCCGGCTCCCGCCGTGCCAGGGCCGCTTGCACGGCCGCTGGCGTCTCACGGATCAGGCGGATGTCGATCACGGCTCAGCTGTCCGGCAGCCCGGGCTCGAGTCCGCGGTACCCGCAATTCCGGTTGACCAGGAACTCCAACGTGACGTTGCGTTGGGCCGCGTCGATGGCGAGGACATGGAACTTGCCGTACCGCGGAAGGGCGCCGGTATTCGTGCAGAGATCCGAGCTGGAGCGTGACCGGAGCACGAACACGCCCCCGGTCTCGACCGTGAGCGCGCTGTCCAACACGTACCCGTCGAGCGGTGCGGTCACGAGCAGGTCGAACGTCCGGAACGACACCAGGAGCCCGGGCTCCGGGAAGTAGCCCAACGCGCCCGTCGGCAGCAGCTGGAGACTGCCCATTGGCGTGATGTCGACTGCAAAGTCGAACGCCACGTTCAGGTCAGTGCGCACCGGGGCGGCTTGCACGCCGTCAAACCCACTCGGCGTCCCGATGGGCGTACCCGTCAGCGCGTAGAGGACGGTCGTATCCAGCACGTTTTCGAACCGGGCCGGGGCGAGCGTCGTGTCGCTCCCGCAAGCCGTGACGACCGCGCCGAGCAACAGCGAGAAGCGGCGATACCGCAACGAGATAGCGTGCATTGGACGTGGGGAAGCTTAGCCGCCGCCGAAAGGTGGGTCAACCGCGTATTTTCGCTTGACTTCCCCTTTGGCCGCCCCTAGCTTGGCGCCCATGCCGACCATTCGTGACGTGGTGCAGGCGCTGGCGCGGCGCCAGGGCGTGAAGACCGCAATCGTACTGGGCCGCGATGGTCTCCCCATCGATTCAGCTTCCCTGAACGGTCTCGATCCCGATGGGCTCGCCGCCGTCGTGCCGGCCCTCGTCAGTGCGTGTACCGGCGTCGGCGCCGCCGGCGGATGCGGTGCGTTCGACACAGGCGTGGTGGAGTTCGATGGTGGCCTCGCGTTGGTGACGGCCGTGACGCCGGACGCGTTGCTCACCATCATCGTCAACTCCGAGACGAACATCGGTTCCCTGTTGTTCGAGATCCGGAAGCACCGGCCCGCCATCGCCAAGCTGCTGTGACGCGCAGCGCGCGGAGCTAGCCGCATGGGCCGGTGGGCAGCGATTCTAGCCGGCGGATCCGGCACCAGGTTCTGGCCGCTCTCGACTCCACGACAACCCAAGCAGTTTCTCCCCCTCGCCGGAGATCGGCCGCTGTTGGTCGACGCCGTCGACCGCCTAGCGGGTGTGATTGACGCCGAA
>JAOUDR010000665.1 GCA_029859185.1 Gemmatimonadota bacterium | reverse complement strand
TCTTGCCGTCTTGCCGTCTTGCCGTCTTGCCGTCTCGGCTTACTTGCCGACGGCCGATTCGCAGGAACGGTACTACAACGGCACGGTCAGTGGGAGCGGTGGGGGAAAGACGAGCGGAGGGCGGAGGTGACGTGCTTGCCCCAGGCCGTCGCGTCCGTGGTGGCATCGGGCCAGCGCCACTCCAGGTACTCGCGGGGTGGTGCCACCAGATCACGCATCAGCTGGCCGGTGCGCGGTGCGTCGGCCAGGAGGAAGCGGCGCCAGAGCAGCGATCGCGTGACGGTCACGTGCGACGCGCGGCGCGTCACGTTCCGGGCAGCCCAGGCAAGCCAGGGGGTGAGCCGCAACCGTCGCATCGCCGCGCGACCACGCCAGTCCTGGGCGCTCAAAGGGACGCCGCGGAGCGGATAGAGCAGCAGCTCATCGACCATCATCCGACCGAGCGCGCGGAGCGCGCGTTCGACACCCAGTGTCCGCGCCAGGTCGGCCATCAGTTGCCCGCCCTGGTTGGGGATGGCCTGCCACAGCAGGATGAAGTCGAGCAGGCCGCGGATGTGCAGCATGTCGTGCCGCACGAGGTGATGCAGGACGAGCGCGGCATGGTATTCGTCCGGCACCACCGGGAGCCCCCGCTCCTGCTCGACGCCGGCCCAGACGGCGGGTGGGAGGATCAGCTCCTCGTCCGGCAGCACCGTGGCCAGCGACTCGAGCCCCCAGTGCAGATCGATCAGCACATCGGCCTCGTCGTCGCCCTCGTCGAGATCGGCCCGGTGCATCGTGACACCCGGACGCCGGGCCGCGGGTACCCAGGCGTCGCGTTGGCCGAACTCGGAGAACCCGAGTCCGTGAATGACCGCCAGGCCGTCGTTATAGTGATCGAGGTCGATGATCAGATCGATGTCAGCGAGCTGCCGTTCGTCGAGACGGTAGAACCGGCCGAGCAGCGCGATGCCCTTGAAGAAACAGTGGCGAATCCCGGCCTCGGTGAGGCTACGACTCACGGCGCGCGCTTCCTTGCGCAGCCGGGCGCCCCGCTCGAGCCACCGGCCTGCCTTGGGCGGCTCCGCAAGGGCCTCGGGAACATCCCCGCCCGCGAGATGCCGCTCGATGAACCGGCGTACGCCGAAGCGCCCGGCCAGCTCGAGGCCCGGGTCCTGGCCGCGGAGCTTCATCCCGCGGGCGACTTCGGTCAGCGCCCGGTACAGGCGCTCGTTGACGGCGGCGATAGGGGGCATCGTCCAAGGAAGCTACGCGGGTGGCATTGAATAGAAAGGCAGCCGACGCACGCCCGACCACCCAAGCGGTCAGGCTTGGTCGAAGACCGCGTCCTCAGACGCGGCCCGCATTCGCAGAACGGCCGCGTGGGTGCGCCGCAACAACTCTTCCCGATCGTCGTACGTCATGCCCGCCGTGGGAATCGGCTCGGCGAAGTGAATCGTGATGGGCTGCGGTCGCAGCAACACATGGGCCTTGGGGAGAATCTGGAACGTGTTCGACACGTATACCGGCACCACCGGCACCTGGGCGGCCAGGGCCAGCACGAACGGCCCCTTCTTGAACGGCAACAGGCGACCCGTGCGGCTGCGCGTCCCCTCGGGAAAGACGACGGTGTTCAGGCCGGCCCGAATCCAGTCCGCGGCCTCCTGGTACGCCTCGATGGCTTGCGCGCGGTTCTGTCGATCGATGTAGATGTGACCCGCCGCCTTCATCGCCCGACCAAGCAGCGGGATCTTCGCCATCTCCTTCTTGGCCACGAACCGCAGCGTTCCGGGAATCGTGCCCGCCAGGGCGAGGATGTCGAACCACGACTGGTGATTACAGACGTAGACGACGGGCTGGTCCCGCGGCACGTGGTCGAAGCCATCCAGAGTCACCGGCGTCCCCGCAACCCAGAGCAGCCGACGCGCCCACGTGGCCTGCGTCCAGTCATAGATCCCACCGCTCCGCCATTTCACCCCGAGCAGCCCGGCAACGACGGCAATCGAGGAGTGCCACGCCGTAAGCGGGAGGCCCGCGACGTAGTAGCGCAGCGAGCACCACAGCCGATTCAGCATGCCGGACAATCTACGCCGCTAGAAATGCGAGAACCCGCCGCCGAGATCGAGCGGCTGTCCGTCATGGACCACGATGACCTCTGTCCCCTCCGCAAGCACACCGATGCGCGTCAGCGGCAGATCGAACGACCGCGCAAACTCCCGCGCCTCGGCCTCGCCGAACTTTGCCGGCATCGCCACGAGCAACTCATACTCCTCCCCCCCGGTCAGCGCGAGCAACAGCG
>JAOUDR010000664.1 GCA_029859185.1 Gemmatimonadota bacterium | reverse complement strand
GGAACTGCTCGACGGCGCGGGTCGGGTACGTCTCCAGCGTGTCGAGCAGGTCCAGCGTGTTCTTGGTCCACACGTCGAACGGATCCCCCGCGAACGCTCGCTCGAGGTGGACACGACCGCTGTCCATGCGACCAAGACGCAGCTCGTTGACGCCCAGGAGACTCCAGCCCCGCCACGCCAGTGAGTCCCGCTCCACCGCTCGCTGCGCGAACCGCGCGGCATCCTGGTAGAGCCGGTGTCGCCCGATGATATCGGCGACGGTGAGATCCAGCATCGCGATGCGCGGACCCTCGGTGCCCGCCTCTCGCCGCGCTGCCTCGAACCCCGCGGAGTCTCCCTTCAGCCACGCGACGGCCGCGCGCGCGCTCAGCGCCGGCAGCGAGCGCGGATTCACCGCCAGTGCCAGCGCCAGCTCACGCTCCGCTTCCGCGTAGTCGTCCACCTCGGACAACAGCTCCGCACGGAAGACCCTCGCCTCGACGAGTCTGGGATTGCCCTCCAGGCTGCGCCGCACGAGCTCCGTCACCCCTCCCGCCCCCGCGAATCGTTCGACGCGGGCCAGGCCGAGCAACGCGCGCGGATGGAGGGAATCGCGCGCGAGGACGGACTCGAACGACGCGCGCGCCTCGGTGCCGTTGTATCGCGCCAAGAAGAGCGCACCCACGCCCAGCTGCGCTTCCACATTGGTCCGATCCTTCGCAAGCGCCGCGTCGAAGGCGCGCAGCGCGTCCCGGGCAAGACCGGGATCGGTAACGCTCAAGCGATCTACCGCCATGGCAACGGCCGTCAACTCCATCGACGAGAGGCTCCGCCGCCGCGTGTTGTAGGCCGTGATCAACCGGTCGTAGTCGCGAAAGGCCCCGTCACGTGCTCCAAGCTCCTCCCGCAGCAGCCCGAGTTGCAGGATGACCAGCAGACTGTCGGGTCGACCCTGGATCCGGGCCGCCGTCAAGACGCGTTGCGCCTCGGTCAGTTGACCGGTGAGCCGCAGCAACTCCCCCAGCTCGGGCGCGAGGTCGGCGCGCCGCGCCAACGCGATTGCATCGTCGTAGCGCCCGGCGTCCCGGAGGACCCGCACCTCGGCGCGCTGCGCCGGTGTGGCCACCTGCGCCGCGGCTGGCGGTCCCCCCGCTGCCAGCAGGACGAGCACAGCCCGCACGCACCTCATGGCTTGCGTCCTTCCTGTTCACGCAACTCGCGGCTCACCCGCGCCAGTTCCAGCAACAGGCTCTCCAGCCGGCGATCGTACGCTTCCTGCGTCATGCTTTCCTTCATACCGCGCAGGCGCAGGACTTCCCGCTCGAGCGAGTCCCGTACCGCGGCCAGTCCCGTGAGCGGCGCGCCACCGGCCCGGTTACCCAGAAACAGCGCTGCGGCGGCCGCACCGTCGCCGTCGGTCAGCACGGGCTCCATGGTGCCTACGCCATCGCCGTCCGCCTCGAGCAACGGATGCTCCGTGCGCAGCCGCTGATCGCGCTCGTACGCCCGCTCGACTTCCCGGCGCGCATACTCGAACGCCTCGAGAACGGAGAGTCGCCCGTCCTTGTCGCGGTCCGCCTCGTCGCTCGCGAGCGCCGTCGCGAAGTGCTGACCGAACTGCATCTCCTCTCGCTCGACGGACGATCGTGTGGCCGTGAGCACGACCCGACGGGGTCCGGCGAGGATGCGCGCCCAATCACCGCTTGCGCTCGAGGCATTGACCACGATGATCTGCTGGGTCCGGAACGGCGCGAGCAGCACGGCAAACTGGTCGGCGGACAGATCCGGACCGGGGAGATTGATCCTCGCCCCTTCACCACTCGCGGCGCCGTGGCCGATCAGCACGATCAGGAGAACGGCCGCGGGTTCGGCCTCGCCTGCGAGCGTCTGGAGAGCGTTGGTGATCTCCTCCTTGGTGGATCGGCCGCTGATCCGGCGGTCCCGACCCGGATCCTCCGCCAGATACTGGATGCGCGCGGGCGCGACACCGAGGCGGTCCTCGGCGGCGGCGACGACCGCGAGTCCCGTCGCGAGGAACGCATCCTGATAGCGCGCTTCACCACCGATACCGCTCACAACCAGGACGTGCGTCTGCGCCGCGGCCGGCGCCGCGAGCAGCCACACAAGGAGCACCGCTCTCACGCCAACCCCCGCCGGCGCCGCAGTGACCACTCGGCGCTCAAGAGGGCGATGATGGCCAGCAACAGGATCGGCATGTCCCACAGGTCGCGATACTCGACGACGGTCGCGCCGCTCTCGGTGAAGGTCACGTCCTCGGCCAGCGTGCGCAGCGTAGCGGG
>JAOUDR010000075.1 GCA_029859185.1 Gemmatimonadota bacterium | reverse complement strand
TCGAGACCAGCACGGACCGGACGCTGCTCTGGGTGCTGCGCACGGACCTCGAGCTGACCGGCACCAAGTATGGCTGCGGCGTGGGGCTCTGCGGGTCGTGCACGGTGCTCGTGGACGGCCGCGCGGTGCGGGCCTGTCAGACGAATCTCCAAGATGTACAGAACAAAGCAGTGACCACCATCGAAGGGCTTGGCAGTGGTGGGCGGTTGCACCCGCTCCAGGAAGCGTTCCGCGAGCACGGTGGCTACCAGTGCGGCTTCTGCACGCCGGGGATGATCATGAACGCCCACGGCCTGATCCAGCAGAATCCCCGCCCCACGCGCGAGCAGGTCATCCAAGGAATGGCGGGCAACCTCTGTCGCTGCGGAGCACATACCCGGATCCTCGCCGCCATCGCCGCCGCCTCCGGGCAGCAGGGAGGCGATCATGACTAGCGTCGCCGGGATGGATCGTCGCGAGTTCGTGAAGCTGCTGGGTGGCGGCATCGTGGTGCTGGTCAACGTCCCCATGAAGTCCGTGCTCGACCCGCGGGAATGGGAAGCGCGCCAGCGTCGCGGCTATCCGGAAGACATCAACGCGTACCTCCACATCGCCGAAGACGGCTCGGTCACGCTGTACTCGGGCAAGATCGAGATGGGGCAGGGAGTCATGACCTCTTTGACCCAGATGGCGGCCGAGGATCTGAACGTGGCACTCGATACCATCCGCATCGTGATGGGAGATACGGACTCGTGTCCGTGGGACATGGGCACGTTCGGATCGCTCACCACCCGGATGTTCGGGCCGGCGGTCCGCGCCGCCGCGGCCCAGGCCCGGCTGGTGCTCACGGATCTCGCGGCCACGCGTCTGGGCGTGCCACGGTCGGCGCTCGTCGTCGAAAGTGGCGTGGTGTACGTGGCGGCCGACCGAGGGCGCAGCGTGACGTATGGCGCCCTCGCCAAGGGGCAGCGCATCACGCATGCGGTGGATGAAAAGGCCGTGCTCCGTGCGGTGAAGGAGTTTACCGTGATGGGGCGGTCGCCGGACCGGTTGGATGGCGTGGAAAAGGTGACGGGCGCCGCCAAGTACGCGGGTGACATCCGGCTCCCGGGCATGCTGTACGCGCGCGTGCTCCGGCCGCCGGCCCATGGCGCCACGGTGAGGCAGGTGAACACGGCGGGTGCGGAGGCCATGGCCGGTGTCACCGTTGTCAATCAGGACGGCCTTGTAGCAGTACTCGCCGCCGACCCCGAGACTGCCGAGAAGGCGTTGGCACAGGTACGTGCGGACTTTGACGTGCCCGCGCCGGCGGTGAACACCGAGAGCATCTACGATCACCTCGTGGCATCCGCACCCGCGGCCAACACACCCGAGCAAGGTGGCGACCTCGAACTCGGCCGGACGCAGGCGACGCAGACGTTCGAAGCGACGTACGAGAACGCCTACGTCGCGCACGCGCCAATGGAGCCGCACACGGCCCTGGCGGAGATCAAGGACGGAAAGGCCACCGTCTGGTCGTCCACGCAGGCACCGTTTGGCCAGCAGACCACGATTGCACGCGCCATCGGGTTCCAACCCGAAAACGTCCGCGTCATCACCCCGTACGTCGGTGGTGGGTTCGGCGGGAAGGTGCCCGGCCAACAGGCGGTCGAGGCCGCGCAATTGGCCAAGATCACGGGCCGCCCGGTGCAGGTCGCGTGGACGCGGGCCGAGGAGTTCTTCTACGACACGTTCCGACCGGCCGCCGTCTTGAAGATCGCATCGGGCGTCGACGCCAACGGGAAGATCACGCTGTGGGACTACCAGGTGTACGGGGCGGGCGCGCGCGGCTCGGACGTGATCTACGACATTCCGAACCACAGCGTCCGCGTGTACGGCGAGTGGGGCCGCGCGCCGGATGGGATGCATCCGTTTGCGGTGGGCGCGTGGCGGGCACCGGCCGCCAACTCGAACCGGTTCGCCGCCGAGCAGCAGATCGACATCATGGCGGCGGCCGTCGGGATGGACCCGCTGGAGTTCCGGCTGCAGAACCTCAAGGATGCACGCATGCTGGCCACGCTCAGGACGGTGGCCGGGGCATACGGGTGGGAACCGGGGGTTGCGCCTCACCGCAACGGCCGAGGCCGGGGACTGGCATGCGGCATTGATGCCGGCACCTACGTGGCGCTCGCGGCCGACGTCACCGTGGACAGGGCGACGGGCCACGTGCAGGTGAATCGCGTGGTGTGCGCGCAGGACATGGGCGTCGTGGTGAACCGGGACGGAGCGCGGATGCAGATGGAAGGCTGCATCATGATGGGGCTGGGCTACGTGTTCAGCGAGGAGATCCGGTTCGAGGGCGGGAAGATTCTCGACGTCAACTTCGGCACGTACGAGCTGCCGCGGTTTGCGGCGGTTCCGAAGATCGAAACGGCGTTCGTGCCCAACGATGCCCTGGCACCGCAAGGCGGCGGCGAGCCCGCGATCATCAACATGGGCGCGGTGGTGGCGAACGCCATCTTCGACGCCACGGGCGTGCGCGTATACCGGCTCCCGATGACGCCCGCACGGGTGCTCGAGGCACTGCGGAGCACCTGAGCGTCGCAGCAGGCAGTGAGGACACCACGCCGGCCCGCCCGTTTGCGGACCGGCGTGGTCGGGTTTGGGAGCTGAGCCTGGCCAGGTGCCCCGGACCCACGTATGCTGATGAAGGACCTGCAGTCGAGGTACCAATGCGGACCGCCCGGTTTGCGCCGCACGCGCGCCCCACGCGCGGCCTTTCCGTCCTGAGTGTCATTCTCCTGGCGTGCGGGGAACCTCCACCGGCGCCCGATCCGCTCCCTCCCACTGAAGCAGGGGTCGTGTCCGTCGCGATCGACGCGCGCGATCTGCGCTTGCTCGAGGGGACGACCGGTGCGCTCATCGTGGTCGCACGCGACTCGGCGGGTCGCGTCGTCGAGCCGGTCGAGGTCGAGTGGTCCGCCTACCCACCTGACATCGTGACGGTCTCGCCGCAGGGGATCGTGCAGGGCCGAGGTCTCGGAACCGGATTGGTCGCCGCGAACGTGGGCGCGGCGAGCGACACGGTGCCGGTGGACGTGCGGGTACGTGTCGCGGCGGTGAGCGCCGGTGCGGCGCACACCTGCGGGATCACCACCGAGGGCTCGATGTACTGCTGGGGCGGCAATCGCGAAGGGCGGCTCGGCACCGGCTCCAGAGACCCGGTCACCACGCCGACCCGCGCGGCGTCGTATGCCGCGTTCACCCAGGTGAGTGCCGGGTGGGAGCTCACCTGCGGACTGTCGGGGCGCGGCCCCGCGTGCTGGGGCAGCAACCGCTCCGGCCAGCTTGGGTCGGCGGACAAGGCCGATGCGCTCCAGCCCGTGCCGCTGGCAGACGATCCATCCCTCATCGTCATCGCGACCCTCACCACACACTCGTGCGGCATCTCGGCCCGCGGGCATGAGGCGTGGTGTTGGGGCGCGGGGTGGGCCGGCCAGCGCGGCGTGGGGACGTCGGACGGTGCACGCCCGGAGCCCGTGAGCGGCGCCCTGCGGTTCCGCGCGCTCGACGTGGGGTGGCTGTTCACCTGCGGCGTCACCACCGACGGCCAGGCGTACTGCTGGGGCACGAACCACTGGTTGCAGTTGGGCCGCGCCGACACGCTGGCCATGTGCGACTGGCCGAATGGGCCGGCCCGCCCGTGCGCCACGGAGCCGGCCGCGGTCGCCGCGACCCAGGTGTTCGACACGATCGCGGTGGGCACGAGCCACGCCTGTGCACTGGCGTCGGGTGGAACCGCCTACTGTTGGGGACGCAACGATGCCGGTCAGCTCGGCACCGGGGCCACCGAGGGCGTCGCGCTTCCGCAGGCGGTCGCGGCGAGTGTCGCGTTCACGATGGTGAGCGCGGGTGATCGTCACACGTGCGCGCTCGATGCGGATGGTGGCGCGTGGTGCTGGGGGGACAACACGTCCGGGGCGCTCGGAACCGGCGTCGTGGGCGAGACCTGTGGTGATGCTCCTTGCGCGCGGGCCCCCGTTGTCGTGGCGACAACACTCCGGTTCCGCTCGATCTCGGCGAGCCGCGGGGAAGGCGGCGTGCACACGTGCGGGATCGCGACGGACGGTTTCGCGTATTGCTGGGGGAGCAACGAACGGGGTCAGTTGGGGACCGGTGAAATCGACGCCGGCGGGCCGGTGCCACGGAAGGTGGCGGGGCAGTTCGAGTAGCGACCGATCGGGTCTCCGGGATGTCGGGGATCGCAGATGCCTGAGCCAGCGTGAGGGAGGCCTCAATGCGGCGGATAGCGGTGATCATGGCGGCAGCGACCACAGCGTGTCTGCTCACGTCGGAGCCGATCGACCAGCTCGATCTCTCGTTGGCGCTGAGCGCCGACCGGGTCTTGGCGGATAGTGGCCTCCGGATCAGTGTGTCGGCCGTCAACCGCGGAACCGGGGCGGTGCACCTCGAAACCAACTGTCCGCTGGGCCTTGACCTCGTGCCACCAGCCAATGCCAACGAGGAGTTGTCCCTTCCCGATGTCTTCTGTCGGTCCGAGAGCCGGTCGGTGGAGATTGCCCCAGGGGATAGCGCCACGCTGGAGTACCACCTGGATTTCCGCCCGCAGGCGCACGCTTCGCGGATCACCCGGTGGCCAGCCGGCCGGTATGAGGTGACCGGCTACCTCTCGAACCACGGGCAGGTCGTGCGCCGCACGGCGCCCGCCGGGTTCGACCTGGTGTGCAGCGACCCGACCTGGGCGGAGTGCTAGACGCGCGCACGCCGCCTTCGTGATGGGTAGGTTCGCCCGAGCGTGAGGTTGCCGGCGCGCCTCGGAGGGCGCTAGTCTCCCCGCATGGCCGTCCTCGACTGGATCATCGTCGGGCTCTACCTCGTCTTCGCGCTCGGCGTGGGACTGGTGTTCCGCCGCCGCGCCGGCCAGAACATCACCCAGTATTTCCTCTCCGGACGCAACCTCCCGTGGTGGATCGTGGGCACGTCCATCGTGGCCACGATGTTCGCGGCCGATACGCCGCTCGCCGTCACGGGACTCGTTGCGAGCGACGGCATCTCGGGCCTGTGGTTCATCTGGAACTTCGCGGCCGCCCACCTCCTGGCCACGTTCTTCTTTGCGCGACTGTGGCGCCGCGCCGGCGTGATCACCGACGTCGAGTTGGTCGAATTGCGCTACTCGGGACGCCCCGCGCGCGTGCTCCGCGGCTTCCGCAGCGTGTGGGAAGGCGTGGTGCTCAACGCCATCGTCATGGGCTGGGTGATCCTGGCCATGGTCAAGATCCTGGACGTGTTGCTGGATCTCGATGCCGTGACGGCGCGACTGGGCATCTCCCACCTGATCGACGGCCGTTGGTTCGGCATTCTGGTGTGCCTGGTCGTGGCGGTGGTGTACACCGTGCTCTCGGGGTTCTGGGGCGTGGTAGTGACCGACTTCGTCCAGTTCCTGCTCGCCATGGCGGGTGCCATTACGCTCGCGGTGATCGCAGTGGGCGAGGTCGGCGGGATGGCCGCACTCAAGCTGCAGCTCGCCGAGCGGTACGGCGACGCGGCACGGGACTACCTCCGGTTCATCCCGGCCGGGGACGGGACCTCGCTACCACTGATCACGTTCGTGGCGCTGATTGGCGTGAACTGGTGGGCAACGCGCGACGCCGGCGGGACGAGTTACATGGTTCAGCGCATGCTCGCCGCCAAGGACGAGCACCACAGCTTCCTCGGCGTCCTCTGGTTCTGTTTCGTGCACTACGTGCTCCGGCCCTGGCCGTGGATCCTCGTGGGGCTCGTGTCGCTCGTGGCGTTCCCGGATCTCGTGGACAAGGAACTCGGCTATCCGACCGCGATCGTGGAGTTCCTCCCCACAGGACTCCTCGGGGTCATGGTCGCCAGCATGATCGCCGCGTTCATGAGCACGATCGACACGCTGCTCAACTGGGGCTCGTCACTGGTCGTGAACGATCTGTACAAGCCCTTCGTGCGCAGGACCGCGAGCGACCGCCACTACGTACAAATGGCGCGCTGGGCGGTGGTGGTGCTGATGGTGGTCGGCGGCGGGACCGCCTACCTCATGCAGTCGATCCGTGGCGCCTGGGAGCTGTTCTTCGGCATGACGGTGGGGATCGGCGGTGTCTACGTGATGCGCTGGTGGTGGTGGCGCGTGAACGCGTGGAGCGAGATTGCGGCGTGGGTCTCGACCGCGGTGGTCTACGTCGGTCTCCACGTCTGGAATCCGGCCATCGAGTTCGGCTGGCACCTGATCGCGACCGCGCTCACCTCAACCGTGTGCTGGGTCGTGGTGGCCCTGATCACCCCACCTACCGACGAGCGTGTCCTGGTCGCGTTCTACGAGCGGGTGCGGCCTCACAGCCCCGGCTGGAAGCCGATTGCCGCCCGGAGTGCGGCGGTGGGGGCGGGGACCGGCTGGTCGGATGTGGTGGGATGGCTGGCGGGTCTGGTGTTCATCTATGCTGGGATGTTCGGGGTGGGGAAGCTGATCCTCGTGGGATGGGTGACGGCGGTGCCGTATCTGGTGGTCGCGACGATCGCCGGCGTGGTGATCGTGCGCAGTACGCCAACGCGCCAGGCGGTTCCGATTCGCGACGCAACGTCCCCGTAGGGGCGACCCGTCGGGTCGCCCCATGATCCCACCGTTCCCGACGGCCCGACAACCGCCGCGACAACCGCCATCGCCCCCGAACACCACGTATGGGCGATCCGATGGGTTGCCCACACAATCCCCCCGGCCCGGACGACCGACGGGCGGCGCGCGACCATCCCCCGTCGCCCCGACAAGGTCCCCCGTGTGGGCGGTGCGATGCGTTGCCCGCGGCGACGCCCGTAGGGGCGACCCGGCGGGTCGCCCCTACCGTCCCCGACCGCGGCGGCGTTGATGCCAAAATGGGGTGACCGGCGGGTCGCCCCCACCGTCCCCACCGCGGCGGCGTTGATGCCACGATAGGGCAACCCGGCGGGTCGCGCCCCGACCGTCCCCGACCGCGGTGGCGTTGATGCCACGATGGGGTGACCGGCGGGTCGCCCCCACCGTCCCCACCGCGGCGGCGTTGATGCCACGATAGGGCAACCCGGCGGGTCGCCCCGACCGTCCCCGACCGCGGTGGCGTTGATGCCACGATGGGGCGACCCGGCGGGTCGGCCCGACCGTCCCGAACGTGGCGGCGTCGTGCCACACGCCCGCCCGCCGCCAACCGTCTAGATTGCCTGCCAACCCGCGATGATCCGCACCACGCTTCGAACCCTCCGCCGATTCCACGACGGCCTGCGCCAGACCGAACAGGTTTACATGGTGGTCGTCGCCATCGCGATCGGCCTGTTGGGCGGCCTCTGCGCGGTGGGCTTCCGCGAGTTCATTCAGTTCGTCAACCGCGTCGCGTGGCGGATGGGGCCGTACACGCTCGACTATCTCGCCGGCCTCCCGTTCTGGTGGAAGATCCTGGCCCCGGCGGCCGGCGGCCTCGTCGTCGGACTCATCATCCACACCTTCGCCCGCGAGGCCAAGGGGCACGGCGTGCCCGAGGTCATGGAGGCGGTGGCGCTGAAGGGCGGACGGATCCGGCCGCGCGTGGTGATTGCTAAGCTGCTCGCATCCGGGATCTCGATCGGCTCGGGTGGCTCGGTCGGGCGTGAGGGCCCCATCGTGCAGATCGGCTCGGCACTCGGGTCCACGATCGGCCAGTGGCTCCGGATCGATCAACGGCGGCTCCGTACGCTCGTCGGCTGTGGCGCGGCGGCGGGGATCGCCGGCACGTTCAACGCCCCCGTTGCCGGCGCGCTGTTCGCGGTCGAGATCATCCTCGGCGACTTCGGCGTGAACCAGTTCTCGCCGATCGTGATCTCGTCGGTCGCCGCCACCGTGGTGAGCCGTCACTACCTCGGTGATTTCCCGGCGTTTGAGGTCCCGACCTACCAGCTCGTCAATGCCTCCGAGCTGTTTGCCTACGCGGCCCTCGGCATTCTGGCCGCGCTCGTCGCGATCGCGTTCATCAAGACGCTCTACGCGTTCGAAGATGGCTTCGACCGACTGAAGCTCTATCCCCCATTCATTACCGCCATCGGCGGCGCACTGGTTGGGGTGATGGGTATCTGGTTTCCGCACGTGTTCGGCGTGGGGTACGAGGCGATCAACGAAGCTCTGAACGGGACACTCGTCTGGCAGTTCATGGCGCTCCTCGTGTTCGTGAAGATCCTCGCCGTCTCGGTCACGATCGGGTCCGGGGGGTCGGGCGGCGTCTTTGCCCCGTCCCTGTTCATCGGGGCCATGCTCGGTGGGGCGGTCGGGACGGTGGTGCAGAACGTGTGGCCGGTGGCAACGGCCGGGGCGGGGGCGTACGCGCTCGTCGGGATGGGCGCCGTCGTAGCGGCCGGCACGCACGCGCCGATCACGGCCATTCTCATCATCTTCGAGCTGACCAACTCCTACACCATCATCCTGCCGCTGATGATCAGCTGCATCATCGCAACACTACTCGCGACCCGCATGCAGCGCGCGTCGATCTACACGCTCAAGCTGCTGCGGCGCGGCGTGGACATCCGGCGCGGGCGCGCCGTGAACGTGCTGCAGCACGTGCCGGTGCGCGAGGTGATGCGGGAGACGGTGGTCACGGTCCGGCCGGAGGACAGTCTGCTCTCGCTCATCAGTCGGTTCATTGGCCATCCGGGCAGCACGTTGTTCGTGACGGCCGAGGACGGCGGCCTCCAGGGGATCGTCACGGCCGAGCAGATCCGTCCGATCATGAAGGATCCCGGCGCGCTCGAAGGCCTGGTGATCGCGGAGGACATCATGGTGCCTGGCGAGTTCCCGCAGGTGACGCCGGGAGATTCGCTGGCCGAGGTGATGAAGCTGCTCGGCGGCTACCGGGGCGAGATCCCGGTGATGGATGGTGCTGGGGTGGCCGGCGTGATCTGGCCGGAAGACGTGATTGCGCGCTACAACGCCGAGGTCTTCAAGCGCGACATGGCCGGCAGTATGGTGTCCGCAGTTGGAACGGACGCGAAGCTCGAGCAGGTACCTGGCGCGGAGAACACGGTCGTCGGCGAGGTCCCGGTCCCGGTCTGGTTCATCGGGAAGTCCATCCGGGAGCTGAACGTGCGGCAGGAATACGGCGTTAGCGTGCTGATGGTGAAGCACACCCGGTCAGACGGATCGGAGGAGATGGCCTCCCCCGGCGCCGACTACGTGTTCCGGGATGGCGACTCGATGCTGATGCTGGGCTCGACGGATCGGCTGCGCCAGCTGGGTGGCGGCAACGTGATCCACTCGTCTCGGCCCGGCGGGGCCTAGCGTACCAGCCGCTTGAGCGGCAGAGCCGAGCCGCGAGTCTCACTCGCGCCCCCACGGGACTGATGCGTCGCCCCGTGGTAGGCGCAGCTAAGAGCCGCGGCTCGGCTCTGTCAGCGGACTGACGGCCCCCTGGTTGCTACTTCCGCACGA
>JAOUDR010000663.1 GCA_029859185.1 Gemmatimonadota bacterium | reverse complement strand
CTTCGGCTTCGCCGGGGGCCGGGCGGACGACTGGGAGCCGGATCTCGTCTACTGGGGCCCGGAGCTCGAGATGCTGGCCGGGGAACGCTTCGACGAGAGGGGCATGCTCGCGAACCCCCTCGCCGCGACGCAGATGGGGCTCATCTACGTGAACCCGGAAGGGCCCGGCGGCAACCCGGACCCGCTCGCCGCCGCGGCGCACATCCGCGAGAGCTTCGGCCGCATGGCCATGAACGACGAAGAGACCGTCGCCCTGATCGCCGGCGGCCACACGTTCGGCAAGCTCCACGGCGCGCACAAGCCCGCCGATTGCGTGGGTCCGGAGCCGACGGCTGCCCCCATCGAGGAGCAGGGTCTCGGCTGGAGGAACAAGTGCGGCAAGGGCAAGGCGGAGGACGCCGTCACCAGCGGCCTGGAAGGGGCCTGGACCGCGGCGCCCACCAGCTGGACGATGATGTACCTGTCGAATCTCTTCGCCTTCGAGTGGCAGCAGACCCGCAGCCCCGCCGGCGCCATCCAGTGGATCCCGAAGGATGGGCAAGCCGCGAACACCGTTCCCGACGCCCACGTCGAGGGCGTGCGGCACGCGCCGGTCATGCTGACGACGGACCTGTCGCTGAAGGCCGATCCCGCGTACCGCGAGATCTCGCAGCGCTTCCTGCAGAACCCGAAGGCGTTCGAGCTCGCCTTCGCCAAGGCCTGGTTCAAGCTCACGCACCGCGACATGGGTCCGCGTGCCCGCTACCTCGGTAGCGATGTGCCCGCCGAGCTGCTGATCTGGCAGGACCCGATTCCCGCGGTGGACCATCCGCTGATCGGGGATCGCGACATCGAGAAGCTGAAGGCCAAGATCCTCGATTCCGGTCTGACCGTCCCCGAGCTCGTCCGCACCGCCTGGGCGGCCGGCGCCAGCTTCCGCGGCAGCGACATGCGCGGTGGTGCGAACGGCGCACGGCTGCGCCTCGCGCCGCAGAAGGACTGGCCGGTCAACGATCCGGCCGAGCTCGCGAGGGTCCTGCAGACGCTGGAGCAGATCCAGAAGAACTTCGACGGCGGGTTCCTGAGTGGGAAGAAGAAGGTCTCACTCGCGGACCTGATCGTCCTCGGCGGCGCCGCGGCGATCGAGAAGGCGGCCGCGGACGCCGGCTACGACGTGAAGGTCCCCTTCACACCGGGCCGCGCCGATGCCACCCAGGAGCAGACCGACGTCGCCTCCTTCGCCGTGCTCGAGCCGCGGGCGGACGGCTTCCGCAACTACTACGCGGAAGGCAACCGCCTGTCGCCGACGGCGAGCCTGGTCGACCGGGCCGATCTGCTCACCCTCACGGTGCCGGAGATGACCGTGCTGGTCGGCGGTATGCGCGTCCTCGACGCCAACACCGGCGGTGTGAACCACGGCGTGTTCACCGCCCGTCCGGGCACCCTCTCCAACGACTTCTTCGTGCACCTGCTCGACATGTCCACGAGGTGGGAGCAGTCCTCGGGGATGGAGGGCGTCTACGAAGGTCGGGATCGCGCGACGGGCGAGTTGAAGTGGACGGCCACCCCGGTCGACCTCATCTTCGGCTCGCACTCCGAGCTGCGCGCGGTCGCCGAGGTCTATGCCGCCGAGGACGGCCGCGAGAAGTTCGTGCGGGACTTCGTCGAGGCCTGGGTCAAGGTGATGAACCTCGACCGCTTCGAGCTGTGATCGCGGGGAACGGCGGCGTGCCATGCGCCGCCGTTCCATCTGCGTCGGAGCAGCGGAATCCCGCGAGCCGGCATCGGCTCGATCGCCCTCGGCGGCCGGTCGAGCTTCGGGCAACTCCGGGGATCGCCGGCGCGCCAGCTGGATGGCGCACCGACCCCGAGTGGTGCTCAGGGTGTCCCGCAGGCCACGGTGGTCGAGAGGCCGTGCGGATCCGGACGCGCGGAGCCAGGCCTCCGCGCCCCCATGGGGCTCTCCGAGATCCGGTTCGGCCTCGCCCAGATTCTCGGGTTGGCGAGACACCCCGAACCGCAGCTCTTCGGCCCCGGTGTCCGTCCCGGCTCGTGCGAAGACCTCCCGGATCCTCGACCGCGATCTCCCGGTTCCCGGATCCCGGGGGAATTCGCTCCACCCGGCCCGCGACGGGCTTGCCGCGCCTGTCCGGGCCTCTTCAGTCTGCCCGCTTTCGGGGATTTCCCGGTATCTTCCCCGCTGAGCAGGGACCCCGGCCGACGGAGACGGGTTGGCACGAGACTGCCCGCTCCGCCAACCCGTCTGCGGTTGCGGAGACCGTGCGCCCATTGTGCCCGCCAGCCGCGA
>JAOUDR010000074.1 GCA_029859185.1 Gemmatimonadota bacterium | reverse complement strand
TTCCACCCCAGGCGGCTGCCGGGACCGTGCTGGCGAGTCCTCCCACCCGCGCTCACATTCCCACACCATGTCAATCACCCGTCGGACGCGCCACTGGTTCGTCGCCGTTGCCGCGCTCACGAGCGCCGCCTGCACTGCGCGTGGCCGTCCGTCACTCGACGACGACCTCGACCGCCTGCTGGCCGCCTACCTCGGTGACCACCCCGGGGCCTGTGTGTTGGTCCGTCACCAGGGGACCGCGCTGCGTGAGCACTGCGTGGGCATGGCGGAGCTCGAGACCCATCGAGCCACCACACCGCTCACCAATTTCCGACTCGCCTCCGTGACGAAGCAGTTCACCGCGACCGCTATCCTGACCCTGATTGCTGATGGCCGGCTCGATAGCGCAACCACGCTGCGGCAGGCACTTCCCGGGTTCCCACCCTGGGCCGATGGGATCACTATCCATCAGCTCCTCACCCATACCTCGGGGTTGCCGGACTACGAGGACCTCCTGCCCGCCGACACCGAACGCCAGGTCACCGACGCGGAGGTGGTCCAGCTGCTGCGCGCGCAGGACTCGACGGCGTTCGCCGCCGGATCCGCGTATCACTACAGCAATTCAGGCTATGCGGTCCTGGCCGAAATCGTCGCGGCGGTCAGCGGCGAGACGTTCGGCCAGTACCTCGATCGAGCCGTCTTCATTCCCTTGGGTATGACGACGTCGGTGGCACACGTGGAGGGGGTGAGCTCGGTGGCGCGCCGGGCGTACGGCTACTCGCGGGCGACTGATACCGCCTGGATCCGGACCGACCAGAGCACGACGAGCGCCGTCCTGGGCGACGGCGGCATCTACACGTCTGTGCGGGACCTCGACCGGTGGTTTGCCGCGGTAGAAGGCCGGCGCCCGCTCCTGCCGGACGATCTGGCAGACCGGATGTTCGTCGCGGCTACCACGACGGATCGCGAGGGTGTTGGGTACGGATACGGCTGGTTTCTGGATCGCGTGGGAAGTCAACGACGGTTTTTCCACACCGGGACGACCATTGGCTTCCGCAACGCGGTGCAGCGGCTGCCGGATGACGACCTGACGTTGGTGTTCCTGTCAAACCGGAACGAGATCGAGACCGGCCTCGTGGACTCGCTCGTGGCCGCGGTACGGGGACACTTGGGGCGCGTGAGGGCGCGTGAGGGCGCGTGAGGGCGCGTGAGGGCGCGTGAGGGCGCGGCGGAGGATAATAGCGTGATGCGGACAGTGCGAGATCTCGGTATCGGGATGCTGGCGGTGGCGGTGACAGCCACGGCTGCGCATGCTCAGCTGGCGCGGACGCGTGGGGTCGAGCTGGCGGATCTTAGCTGGCAGGAGGCGGAGGCCGTGCTGACGCCGGACGCGGTCGTCGTGATCGCGCTCGGCGCCGCTGCCAAGGAACACGGTCCGCATCTCCGACTCGACAACGACCTCCGGATGGCGGAGTACCTGAAGCAACGGGTCCTCGCTGCGAGCAACGTGATTGTCGCCCCGACGATCACCTACCACTTCTATCCCTCGTTCCTCGAGTATCCCGGGTCCACGCATCTCCGATTCGAGACGGCACGGGACGTGGTGGTGGACATCGTGAGCAGCCTTGCGGGCTACGGCCCGCGACGGTTCTACGTGCTGAACACCGGCGTCTCCACCCTGCGCCCGCTGGCCGCGGCTGCTGCCGTGCTCGCGGACCAGGGCATCGTGCTGCACTACACGAACATTCTGGAGGTGGCCGCCGAAGCCGAGGAACGGGTACGCGAGCAGGAGGTCGGCACCCACGCGGACGAGATCGAAACCTCGATGATGCTCTACATCGCGCCGGAGCGCGTCGCCATGAGCAAAGCCAGGAAGGACGCGTCGCCCCGGGAGGGGCAAGGTGGCCTCACACGGGTGCGCGGGCGGCCCGGCGTCTACTCCGAGTCCGGGATCTGGGGCGATGCGACGCTCGCCACCGTCGAGAAGGGACGGGTGGTCGTCGAGGCGACGGTCACCGGAGTGCTCCGCGACCTCGAGACGCTCCGGGAAACGCCTGTTCCCGCGGCAGGGGCCGGCGAGCGCCGATGACGCGTCGCGCGTCCGTTTGCCTGCGGTAGCGGGAACGATACGTGCTTTGCCGCGGGTGCCCGCGTCACCGCTGCAGGCGCGGGAACTCCGTCACCCGAATGTTGGTGCAGCCATAGGGAACGAGGGTGAGGTCCTCGAGCGGCTCGTCCGAACTCTGCACCCCCGGGGGCACCTCCGCCGCCCAGCCGTGCGCCAACTCCCACTGCGGGAGGCGTCGTCCCCGCACGCGCGCCGCCATGCCCGCACCGTCCGGTGAAAACGGACGATCGCCGACGGGCCGCTGCTCGAAGGTCAATCCGGCGTCCGGCGTCCCTGGATCAATCAGCAGCCCGTAGTCCCACGGCGAAGCCGGTCGCACCTCGAAGTCGGCGTGGGGCAGCTCGCGATGGGGCTTGTCGGCATTGACCCGATGCCACCGCTCCTCGAGCAGCAGGCTGTAGACCAACGGTCCGTGTTCGATGGCGACGGCCTCGTTGTAGCGAACGCTCACCCGCGCCCGCATGGGGAAACGCAGCCTGACGGTGGTCTGGCCACGCCACTCTCGTTCGAGTCGATGGAACGTCCCGGGCGTCATCGGGATCGGCGACGCGTCAGCCACCTGTACCGTGGCGCCCACGGCCCACGCCGGCACCCGGAGCACCACCGGGAACGCCGCCGGGCGCTCAGGCTGCACAGAGACCGTGAGCTCGTCCCGGAACGGGTAGTCCGTCTCCAGCGTGACGGTCACCGGAACCCCCGCCGACGTGAACCGCGCCTCACTCGGCGCATACGCGACGGCCGCGATCCCGTCGTCGGGCGTCGCCATCCAGAGGTGGGCCGCGAACTTCGGCCACCCCTGATGCATGTTCGACGTGCAACAGCCGTAGTTGGGCTCGAGGCCGTACAGGTTGGACTCGGCACCATTGGTGGTCCACATGTGGTCTGGATTGATCGTGCACTGCACCTGATTGACCTGCTGGTCGTACTGATGGGCCCACATGTCGGGCGTGAACGTGGCTGGGAGCGCGTTGAACGCCACACGTTCCAGCCGATCCCCCCACGCCGCATCGCCGAAGGTCGCCAACAACACCTCGAGCGAGTAGAGGAACTCGACAACAGCACACAACTCGGTTCCCTGCACCGGATTCGTCCCCGCCAGGCATTCGTCGCCGGTGAACATACCCGTCACCTGACCGTGGTAGCGGTCGAGCGTGGCAAGCATCTGCGCCGGGAACTTCCGGTCTTCGTCCCGCCGATCGAGGCGCCAGGACAACGCCGCCGCCTTGGGCGCCATGGCGGTATTCACCACGTGTTTGTCCCACGTCCAGCGACCGCGACGTGGGGTCGGAGTGGTGACGCCCTCGCCGGCATAGAGCGCCGCGTAGTCGGTGCCCTGTCGGCGCAGCGTGCGGGCCAACTCCAGCAGCCACGCCTCACCGGTCCGTTCGTACAGGTAGAAGGCGGGGATCAGCCCCTCGAACCAGCGGTACTTGCCCCATCCAAAGAGCGGCGTGCGCGCGAGACTCGGTCCGAGCGACCGGAGACTGGCCTCCACCGCGCGTAGCGTGCGCTCGTCCCCCGTCGCCTCGTGGTGCTGGACCAGCATCTTGTTGACGAGCAGGATGGCCCACAGGTCGTACGGTCGCGTGTCCGTCGCGGCGGCGAGCGGCCCGTACACGCCATCCGGTCGCTGTCCGCGAACGATCTCGTCTACGTAGCTCGAGACCTTGGCCTTCAGTCGCTCGTCGTTCAGCCCCCAGGCGAGCGGGATCGCTCCGTCCAACCAGTAGGGGGCGCGCTCCCAGCCTTCCGCGTCACCGCCAAACCACTGACTGCGACCCACATCAGGCCAGAACTCATCGAGGTGTCCCGTGAGGCCTTCGGCCTGGATCCGAAGCTGCCGCGCGAGCCAGCCCATGGGCCGGATGGCCCCCAGAGCCAGGGGCCGGAGGACAGGCTCCGCCAGCCCGCGCCCGGCCTGGTCACCGCCGGCTTCGCGCTTTGCCGCGCGATCCCGTTGGCCGTTCGCGTTGGAGGTGGGCACCCCGGACAGTACCCACGCCGACGTTCCGGTGGCCACGCTCTTGAGAAAGCGGCGGCGGTCGAGCGGCTGCATGTGTACTCCTTGCCGTTGCGGTCTTCCCGCGCGTGCTGGTGACACCCGCAGCAGGAAAAGGTACGCCACGCACTGGCGCCCCGCACGGAGTTGCGGCGAAGCCCTGGCGGTGCGCCATCGGGATGGTGCCGGGCTCCTCCGGGCAGCAGTTTCCACTGTCGTACGTGCTTCGCTGCTCAGCGATGGAGGCGCCATGCTCCGCCATTTCGTCCGTTGTACCCTTGTTGCGCTCATGGGCATGGCTGCCCAACTCGAGTCCCAAACGCCGCCGACCCTCGTCACGCGCTGGGCCGCCGCTGTGGACACGGCTCGGGTGGTACCCGAATACCCGCGACCGCAGCTCGTCCGACCAACCTGGCAGAATCTGAACGGCTGGTGGCAGTATGCCGTCCGCGACAGCGGTGCCCCGCTGCCCGACAGATGGGACGGACGCATTCTCGTGCCGTTCGCGATCGAGTCGCAGCTCAGCGGCGTGCGGCGGAGCGTGACCGAGCACGAGCGGTTGTGGTACCGGCGCGCGTTTCACACGACCGCGCCGGCCGGTGGGCGACTCCTGCTCCACTTTGGTGCGGTGGACTGGGCTGCGACGGTCTTCGTCAACGGCCATCGCCTCGGGGATCACGAGGGCGGTTACGATCCATTCACGTTCGACATCACTGACGCCCTCGAGCCGAGTGGTGAGCAGGAGCTGGTGGTGGTGGTGTGGGATCCCACCGATGCGGGGGAGCAGCCGCGTGGCAAGCAGGTCCGGGCTCCGCGAGGCATCTGGTACACCTCGGTTACCGGTATCTGGCAGACCGTATGGCTCGAGCCAGTCCCGGAGGCGCATATCACAGCCCTCGACGTCACGACCGACCTCGACTCGTCACGCGTCGTGCTTCGCGTTCGGGCGGCTCGCGCCGGGGCCGATGCGCGCGTGCGGGCCATCGCCTACGCCGGCGGGCAACCGGTCGGCGAGGTGGAGGGAGCGATTGACGTTCCCCTGACCTTCTCCATTGGACGCCCGCGCCCGTGGTCGCCGGACGACCCGTTCCTGTATGACCTGCGCGTTCACCTTGCCAGCGGCGACTCGGTCTCCAGCTATTTCGGGATGCGCACGGTCGCGGTCGCCCGCGACAGCCTCGGCGTGCGCCGGCTCTTCCTGAATGGGCAGCCGTTGTTCCAGTACGGGCTGCTCGATCAGGGGTGGTGGCCGGACGGCCTCTACACCGCACCGACCGACGACGCGTTGCGCTTCGACATCGAGACCACCCGACGTCTCGGATTCAACCTGGCACGGAAGCACGTCAAGGTGGAACCGGCCCGCTGGTACTATCACGCCGATCGCCTCGGGCTGCTGGTGTGGCAGGACATGCCGAGCGCGAACAACCGGACGTCGGCATCACGGGAGCACTTCGCGCGCGAGCTGCAGCGTGTGGTGGACGCGCTCCGGCATCACCCTTCGATCCTCATGTGGGTCCCGTTCAACGAGGGCTGGGGGCAGCACGATACGGAGCGGTACACCACGTGGCTGCAGGCATACGACCCCACCAGGCTCGTCAACAGCGCCAGCGGGTGGACGGACCGCGGAACGGGAAGCGTCGCGGACCTCCACGCCTATCCCGGACCGACGATCCCTCCCGACGACGAGCGCCGGGCGCGCGTACTCGGGGAGTTTGGTGGACTTGGGCTCCCACTCGAGGGCCATACCTGGCTCGACCGGGACAACTGGGGCTACCGCAGCTTCCCTGACACCGTTGCCCTGGGCCATGCGTACCGCGCGCTGCTGCGGCAGTTACGCCTGCTCATCGGCGAGGGGCTGGCGGCCGCCATCTACACGCAGACCACCGACGTCGAGATCGAGGTGAACGGCATCATGACCTATGACCGCGCGATGGTGAAGCTCCCGCCGGATGCGCCGGCACTGCATCGGCGGCTGTATGGCAGCCCCCCGACGGTACACAGCGTGGTGGCGACGTCCCGCGGTGAAGGCCAGCTCTGGCGCTACACGACCGATCGCCCGGCTGCGGACTGGATGCAGTCTGCGTTCGACGACGATGGCTGGCAGGAGGGCTTGGGAGGATTCGGTCGGACGCCGGACACGGGCACGCGGGTGCGCACGCCCTGGACGTCACCCGATCTTTGGTTGCGGCGTGGTTTTGCGCTCCCCAATCGCGCGGTGGTCGCGCCTCACCTGATCATCCGGCACGATGAGGACGCAGAGGTCTATCTCAACGGCACGCTCGTGGCGAGCCTCACCGGATACGATCAGACCTACACGCTGCTGCCACTCGACGACGCGGCACGACGTCTGCTGCGAGCTGGCGCCAACACTCTGGCGGTGCACGTCCGGAACACGCGCGGCGCGCAGTACGTGGATGTCGGGTTGGTCGAGGTGATCGAGGGACGGTGATGAAAGGCGATGGGTTCCCCGTCGCGCTTCATCACCTCCCGTTGCCCGCTTCCTCCACCACTCCGAATGCGAGCACGGTGCGCGAACGGTACTCCTCACCGGGCCGGAGGATGGTGGACGGGAACGCGGCCTGATTGGGTGAGTCCGGATAGTGCTGCGGTTCGAGGCAGAACCCGGTACGATACCCGTACACCTGACCGGCCTTCCCCGTGATCGTCCCGTCGAGGAAGTTCCCGGCGTAGAACTGCAGACCCGGCTCGGTGGTCCAGAGGTCGAGGGTGCGTCCACTGGTCGGCTCGACCACGCGCGCCGCCTGTACGAGGCCTGGCCCGTCCCGATCGAGCACGAAGTTGTGGTCGTAGCCGAGGCCGTTCCGCAGTTGCGGATCGTCGGCGTCGATGCGTGCGGCGATGGGTGTTGCCGTCCGGAAATCGAACGGTGTGCCGTCTACGGGTGCGATGACGCCCGTCGGGATCAGGGTCGAGTCCACGGGCGTATAGTGACTCGCCGCGATCGCCAGCTCGTGACCGAGGATGGTCCCCTCGCCCGCCAGGTTGAAGTAGCTGTGCTGGGTGAGATTCACCGGGGTCGCGCGGTCGGTCGTCGCGAGGTAATCGACGACCAGGCGGCCATCGTTCGTCAGCGTGTAGGTCACCCCGACGTGGAGCGTACCCGGATACCCCTCCTCGCCATCCGGGCTGGTGTAGCGGAAGACGACGCCGACGGCCGAGTCGGTCGTGAAGGGCTCGGCAGCCCAGACCACCTTGTCAAACCCCCGGAGGCCACCGTGCAGGTGGTTGGGGGCATTGTTCGTGGCAAGCACATGGGTTTCGCCGTCCAGCGTGAAGCGTCCCCGGGCGATGCGGTTCCCATACCGGCCGATGATTGCCCCAAAGTAGGGCGACGCCGCGAGGTATCCTGCCAGGCTGTCGTAGCCCAGCACGATGTCGCCGAACCGCCCATCACGATCCGGCGTACGGAGCGAAACGATGATCCCGCCGTAGGTGATGGCGCGGACCTCGATGCCCTGGGGGTTGGTGAGGGTGTACGCCTCCACCGGCGCCCCGGACGGCAGGCGGCCAAACGGCGCGCTGGTGACCGACCGCGTCATCGTGGCCTCCTCACGCGTACAACCGACGTGGCCGAGCAGCACGAGCGCGGCTGCAATGGCGCCCCAACGGATTGTTTTCACGCGCGTCTCCGCTACGCGGAGTCTTTGCCCTTCGTCGAGATCTTGAACGGCAGATAAGCGGGGCAGAACGACACGAAGCTCGTGAGCAGGAAGACTGCGGCGACCACCATCAGGACGAGTCCCAGCGTACCCTGGATGCGGTTGGTGAAGTAGAGCCATCCCACCACGAGTGCGATGATCGTGCGAATGATGCGGTCGGCGGTGCCCATGTTCCTGGTCATGATCCCTCCACGGTGACGGCGGGGAGCCAACGCCGGTCGCTCCGCCCGCCGACCGAAAAAAGGTCGGTGCGCGGCCGCGGCGCAAGGCGAGCCGTGTCGGGCGCCTTGCGCCTCCTGCATGAGGAACGCAGACTGTTTGGTCCAGCACCGATCACCGCTCATCCACCGGAGTCTCCTTGGCGCGTCTCCTCGTGCTGTTTGTGACCGCGTTCGTCGACATGGTGGGGCTGGCGATGATCGTGCCCCTCCTGCCGTACTACGCCACCGAGTATGGGGCGTCGGCGCTCGTGGTGGGGCTGCTCATTTCCGCCTTCAGCATCGCCCAGTTGGCGTGCGCGCCGGCCTGGGGACGCGTCTCCGATCGCTACGGCCGCCGTCCCGCGATCCTCGCAGGCCTCGCCATCACCGCCGCGGCCTACGTGCTGTTCGCCTTCGCGAACTCCGTCCCGCTGCTCCTCGTCGCCCGGCTCGTGCAGGGCATGGGTGGCGGCACCATTGGCGTCGTGCAGGCGTACGTCGCCGATGCGTCCACGCCCGCCGAGCGCACCAAGAGCCTCGGGTGGTTGACGGCGGTGACGAGTCTTGGGGCCGTGGCGGGCCCCGCGTTGGGATCGGCCCTCGACACCCTCGGCGGGCCCCGAGGCGTCGGGCTGGGCGCGGCGGCGCTGGCGGCATTGGTCGGCGTGTTCGCGCTGCGGTACCTGCGCGAAAGCCGTGAGACGGCCGCGCGCCCGTCGGGTGCGCACGTGCCGATGACTGGCAGGGCCGCCATCCGCCACGTCATCGCCAATGCCGGCGCACCCGCGCCTCGACTGATCTGGATCTACACAATCGCCATTGGCGCGTTTTACGGCACCATTCAGACATCGCCGCTCCTGCTGAGCGACCGTCTGGGCATCACCGAGCACACGATCGGCTACTTCATCATGTATCTGGGGGCCTTGGGGGTGGTGGTGCGGACGATCGTCCTTGGCCGGATGGCCGATGCGCTGGGGGAGATGCCGGTAGCGCGGTTCGGGGCCGTGGCCCTCGCCGGAGGGCTTGCCATTACCGGCCTCGCGCACAGCCTCCCGATGGTGATGGTCGGCTTCACGCTCATGCCGATTGGCACGGGGCTGCTCTTTCCCTGTGTCACCGGCATGCTCTCGCAAGCCGTGCGGAGCAGCGAGCGGGGTCTCTACATGGGCGTGCAGCACACCTTTGGTGGGGTCTCCCGGGTGGCGTTCCCGATCGGCGCGGGATTCCTGATGGACCGGTTCGGCGTCGGCGTCCCGTTCTGGCTCTCCGCGCTGCTCGTGCTCGCCACACTCCCGCTTGCTCGGTCGGTTGCCGACGCTCCGCGGGAACGCGCGGCCCCGGAAGTGGCGCGGTAGGTCGTTCGCCGCAGGGACCCAGCGTGTCCCGCTGCGGCTCGTTCCGCCATGCTCCGATGGCCGTGAGACCGCCAGGATCCCCGAGGTGACGCACCGACTCAGG
>JAOUDR010000662.1 GCA_029859185.1 Gemmatimonadota bacterium | reverse complement strand
CCTCACGCCACATCTGACAGTACGGTAAGTCTATGCCTGACAAAGGCTTGAGTTAGCAGGTGAGGCGTGGATGCAATACATGGCACGGGAATGGCAACTCGCACCTCCGGCTACCCCTGTACATATCGATGACCTCCACCTCCGAGGGCCTGCACGAGCATGACGACCACGATGAGAGCCGCACGTGAGCCGCTCGCTGAGGCGCTTCTCCAGGAAGGGCTGTTGACGGCTGCCAAGCACGACCAGGCCGTCGCGGAGATGCGATCCAGCGGCCACCGGCTGGGCTACGTGCTCGTCAAGCTCGGCTTCGTCCAGGAGCTGGACATCACGAAGATCCTCGCCCGGCTGCATCGGATGCCGGCGGTGGATCTCTCGCGGTTCGAGGTGGATCCCAAGGTTCTGAAGCTGATTCCCGGCGACCTGGCCACGAAGCATGTGGTGCTTCCGCTGAAGCGGGAGGGCCGTACGCTCACGGTGGCCATGGCCGACCCGACCAACATGGGTGTGGTGGACGACCTGAAGTTCATTACCCGCTACGATGTATTCCCGGTGCTCGCGGGGGAGCAGACGCTCCGCAGCATCATCGACCGGCACTACCAGGGCAGCGACCAGCAGCTCCAGGACATCCTGAAGGACATGGAGGGGCAGGCCGAGGACGTCGAGATCGTCGAGGACCTCGAGGACGAGGCGGCGACCCAGGCGCAGATCGACGACGCCCCGGTGGTCAAGCTGATCAACGGGCTGCTGACCGATGCGGTGCGCCGCGGCGCCAGCGACATCCATATCGAGCCCTTCGAGTTCGAGATGCGGGTGCGCTACCGGATCGACGGCGCCCTCCTCGAGGTGATGAAGCCGCCGCTCAAGATGAAGGCCGCCCTCACCTCGCGCATCAAGATTCTTTCGCAGCTCAATATCGCCGAGCGCCGGATCCCGCAGGACGGCCGGCTCAAGCTGAAGATGGGCAACCGGGTCATCGACTTCCGTGTCTCGGTGCTGCCGGTGCTCTTCGGCGAGAAGATCGTGCTCCGTATTCTCGACAAGGGCAACCTGACCCTGGACCTGACCAAGTTCGGCTTCGAGAAGAAGGCCGAACAGGATCTCATGAGCGCCATCCTGAATCCGTACGGCATGGTGCTGGTCACGGGGCCGACGGGATCGGGCAAGACGACGACGCTTTACTCGGCGCTGTCGCGCATCAACACGATCGAGTCGAACATCATGACGGCCGAGGATCCGGTCGAATACAACCTGATGGGGATCAACCAGGTGCTGGTCCGAAACGATATCGGGCTCACCTTCGCGGCCGCGCTCAAGGCGTTTCTGCGGCAGGACCCCAACATCATCATGATCGGCGAAATTCGAGATCTGGAAACCGGCAGCATCGCCATCAAGGCGGCCCTCACCGGCCACCTGGTGCTTTCGACGCTGCACACCAACGATGCGCCGAGCACCATCACCCGTATGATCGACATGGGCATCGAGCCCTTCAACGTGGCGAGCGCCGTCAACCTCGTGGTGGCGCAGCGGCTGGTCCGGCGGGTCTGCAAGGACTGCGCGGCTCCGGCCACCTACAAGCCGGAAGAGATCAAGAGTCTCGGGCTGACACCCGAGGAAGGGCAGAAGATGCAGTTCATGAAGGGGACGGGGTGCGACACCTGCTCCGGCACCGGCTACAAGGGCCGCGCCGGGCTGTACGAGGTGATGGCCCTGTCGCCGGAACTCCGCCGGATGATCCTCCGCAGCGCGTCGGTGGCGGACATCCAGGCGATGGCCGTCACGGAAGGCATGCTTACCCTGCGGATGGACGGGCTCAAGAAAATCGAGCGCGGGGTCACAACTCTCGAAGAAGTGGTGAAGGAGACAGCGGCATGAGTGTGAACCTGCGCGCCCTGCTGGAGGAAGTGATCGAGCGGGAGGCGTCCGACCTGCACATCACGGCCGGCGAGTGCCCCAAGCTCCGGATCGACGGCGACATCACCAACAGCACCACGACGTACGTGATGTCACCCAAGGACACCCTCCAGCTGGCCTACTCGGTCCTGACGGAGAACCAGAAGAAGCGGTTCGAGACCGAAGACGAGCTCGACTTCTCCTTCGGCATCCAGAACCTGGCGCGCTTCCGCGGCAACTGCTTCAAGCAGCGCGGCTGTGTCGGCATGGTGATCCGGATGATTCCCTTCAGCCTGAAGACCTTCGAGGATCTGGGCCTTCCCCCGATCCTGGCCAAGCTCGCCGAAAAGCCGCGCGGCCTCGTCCTTGTGACGGGCCCGACCGGGTCCGGCAAGAGCACCACG
>JAOUDR010000661.1 GCA_029859185.1 Gemmatimonadota bacterium | reverse complement strand
CCGCGGCCTTCGACCAAGTGCGCTGGTTCGGCCGTGGACCGCACGAGTCCTACTGGGATCGCAAGACCGGAGCGCGGGTCGGCCTGTACGAAGCCGAGGCCGCAGATCTGTATCACCCCTACGTCCGGCCGCAGGAGAACGGCACGCGGAGCGACGTCCGCTGGATGGCCGTCACGAACGCAGACGGCGTCGGGCTTCTCGCCGTGGGGGTCCCCCTCGTCGAGGCGTCGGCCCTGCCCTACCTCCAGGACGACTTCGACGAGGGCCAAAACAAGACGAATCGCCATATCACCGACCTCACCCCGCGCGATCTCACGGAGGTGCGGATCGACTGGCATCAGATGGGCGTGGGCGGCGATAACAGCTGGGGGGCTCAGGCCCTCGAACAGTACCGGATGCCGCTGCGGACGTACGAGTGGACGTTTCGACTTCGGCCGATCGGGCGTGGAGACGGATCGCTGTTCGCGATTGCGAGGGAAGTGAATCGTGAGCAGTGACGCGGGCGCAGGGTTGCCCGCTCGATCGGCCGGCGTGAATGCACGGCACCCCGCGGCGTAGGGGAGGCGATCTCGGGTGGATTCTGGTTTCCTACGTGCCTGTGACCCTGAGGCATGTGAGCCCGTGAGTACCTGAGAGGAACCGTGAAGCAGCCCAACGTCCCTGTCGAACTCCAGACCGCATTCACCGCGCACTTCGGGGCGGCGGCACCCGCGCTGTTCGTTCAGTCGCCGGGTCGCATCAACCTGATTGGCGAGCACGTCGACTACAACGGACTCTCCGTCCTGCCGATGGCGATTGGGCGGCACGTCCGGCTGCTCGTGCGGCCTCGGACCGACAACCAAGTACGCGTTGCGAGCCTCGCCCATGGCTTCGAGCCCAGGGAGTTCGAGCTCGGAGCCGACATTCCCCCCTATCCAGTGGGCGACTGGGGCAACTACGTGAAAGCGGCGGTGCAGGCGCTCGCACGCACGCACGTCGGGCTCCACGGCTTCGACGCCGGCTTGGACTCCACACTCCCGGTCGCCGCGGGCCTCAGTTCCTCGTCGGCGCTGGTGATCGGTGTGGCGCTCGCCCTGCTCGGCGCCAACGACCGCACGTGGGATCCGATCCCCCTCGCCGAGCTGATGGCGATGGCCGAGCGCTACACGGGGACGCAGGGTGGCGGGATGGACCAGGCGATTTGTGCCGGCGCCGTGGAGGGCACCGCGAGCCGGGTGGATTTCGCGCCATTGCGGATCACGCCGGTGCCGGTGCCGGCGGACTGGCGCTTCGTGGTGGCCCACTCGCTCTCGCGGGCCGAGAAGTCGGGCGGCGCGCAGATGACGTACAACCGGCGGACGGTGGAGTGTCGGGAGGCATTGGAGCGGGTCGAGCAAGCGCTGGGGAGCGGCGGGAGGAGTGGGAGGGGGTATCGAGCGCTTCTCGCTGAGCACCAGCCCGCTGCGCTGGTCGAGATCGGCGAGCAGGTGCTCGCGGGCGACCTCCTGAAGCGGTTCCGACACGTGGTGACCGAGGCGGATCGCGTGCGCCGTGCCGAGGCGGCGCTGCGGGCATCCGATCATGCCACGTTCGGGGCACTGCTGTCGGCCTCACATGCCAGCCTGCGGGACGACTACGAAGTCAGCAGCCCTGCCCTGGACGAGTTGGTGGGAATTGCGGAGCAGGCCGGGGCGGTCGGCGCGCGTCTCACCGGCGCGGGCATGGGCGGCTGCATCATTGCCGCCGCCCCCGCGAACGCGGTGGGAGGCGTGCTCGATCGCCTGCGGGCCGAGTTCTACCTCCCCCGTGCCCCCAAGGGCCCGCTCGGCGACCACCTCTTCCTCGCGGACCCGGCAGGTGGCGCCACGGTGATCCGACTCGCCTGACGGCGAGGCAGCCCTGAGCAGGGGGGCGGAGCGAACCGCCCCCCGCCCGCCGGTCGCTACTCGAACTTCACCCGCGCCACGGTCCGGAACAGCCCCAACGCCGCGGCGGCCGCGACGCTGAGGCAGAGCGCGGCGAGTCCCATCTGCCCATAAACGCCAAAGCCCGTACCGATGAGCGCGCCATAGACGACGACGCAGCCGAGAAACCAGCTCGCCAGAGCCGCCGTGAGGCTGTCGTCGTCGGGGCGCGTCTGGACGGCGCGTCGCCATCCGTAGGCAAACGGGTGAATGCGATCGTAGAACGACTGGAGCGTCGCCGGAGCAGTCGGCCGGGTGAGGAACGTAACGCTGACCCACCCCACCGTGGTGATGGCGACCCCGAGAACCAACTGAAGCGAGGGATCGATCGGCGGCAGCCCGACGCGGACGTGGATGAA
>JAOUDR010000073.1 GCA_029859185.1 Gemmatimonadota bacterium | reverse complement strand
ACACTCAGGAAGGCGGCGCGTTCCGCGAACAGGTCCGCGATCATGACGGCGGCCGGTGTTTCCACCATCACCCCGATGGGCAGGTCCGGTGCCGCCGGCAGGCCGTCGGCGGCGAGTTCCGCTCGGGCCTGTGCCACCAGGTCCTCCGTGCGAGTCAGTTCCTCGATCGCCACCACGAGCGGCAGCATGAGTCGGACGTCACCATCGAGCCGCGCACGCAGCAGCGAGCGCAGCTGGGTAAGGAAGATCTCCGGCCGATCGAGGCAGACACGGATGGCCCGCCATCCCAGAAACGGGTTGGGCTCGGCCTCGATCCGGAAGCCCGCGGGGAACTTGTCGCCCCCCACGTCATAGCTGCGGATGGTGACCGGCTGCCCTGGGAAGCGGCGAGCCACGCGGCCGAAGTACTCCAGCTGCTCGTCCTCGTTCGGGAGTCCGGACCGTCCGACAACCATGAACTCCGTCCGGAGTAGCCCGATGCCCTCGGCGCCGTGACGCACCAGCGAGTCCAGCTCCTCCGGCAGATCGAGGTTTCCACGCAGCCGCACCGCGTGTCCGTCCGTCGTCGCCGCCGGTTCGTTACCCGCTCGGTCCAGCTCCGCCAACAGCGCGGTGCGACGGTCCTCGCGCACCCGCGCTTCGCCAAGTTCTTCCCGCGAGGGGCTGACGACCACCGTGCCCCGCGTCCCGTCGATCACGACATCAGCCCCGGCGGGGATCCGCTTGAGCGCGTGGGTCAGCCCCATGATGCACGGGATGCCGAGGCTGCGGGCCAGGATCGCCGCGTGCGCCGTCCGCGTGCCTTCTTCGCTCACGAACCCAGCCACGTGATC
The DNA here is from genome assembly GCA_029859185.1 of Gemmatimonadota bacterium. Taxonomy (GTDB): domain Bacteria; phylum Gemmatimonadota; class Gemmatimonadetes; order Gemmatimonadales; family GWC2-71-9; genus JAOTWJ01. Next base: position 8,655 of record JAOUDR010000073.1, on the reverse strand, counting down.
GCGCTCGAACTGGATCGTGAGCCCCGGTGTGAGCTCCCGCGTCACCACGATGGCGGGGCGCCGGTGCGTATGCAGGTGCTCCTCATCGGGGCGTCCGAGCAGGTGATTGAGCACCCGCTGCTGCACGCCCGAGAGATCCGCGACCTTGTCCCTCAGGGAACCATTCGACGAGCCGCTCCAGAGAGACCGCACCTCCAACACCTTGAATTCGAACGCGCGCTCCGCCGACAGCTGGTTGTCGATGATCAGCTGCTCGACCTGCCCGAGGAAGTCCCGGTCTTCGAGCATCAAGATCTGCGCATCGAAGATCTTCGCCTCCTCTGGCCCGATCCGCTCGCGCGCGCGCGTGCGGAGACGCTCGAGGCCCTGAACCACGGCGCCGACCGCGTCCGCGAGGCGTTCGACCTCGGCATCGACGTCCTCCGGCGGAATGATCCGGTGGGGAACGTCCGGGAGTACGGTCCGCAGCACCACCGCCGGGCCTACCGCGATCCCGGCGGAGACTCCGATGCCGCACATCGCCCGGCTCTGGGTCATGACGCGTACGCCTCGTCGAAGCCGCGGTCGACGAGGTCCACCAATGCGGCCAGCGCGGCGTCGGCGTCGTCTCCCACCGCCCGGATTCGAATGGCGCTGCCACACTCGGCGGCGAGGGTCATGACCCCCATGATACTCTTCCCGTTTACGGTCATCCCGTCCTTCTCGACGTGCACGTCCGCGCGGAAGCGCGACGCCAGCTTGACGAACTCGGCCGCCGGTCGGGCATGCAGGCCGAGCGGGTTCACGATGGCCACGGTTCGTTCGGCGGCGCTCACAAGATCGCTCCGAGCGCGATCCCCAGCGCGGCCAGCAGCCCAAGCCGCACCGCCCCGAGCGCGGGCGCGATCCACCGCAGCACCATGATGGCGAGCCCGGCCCCTGCGACCACTCCGGTCCAAATGGCAAGATCGAGACCGCCCACCAACCGTGCGGTCACCAGCGGGATGGCAAACCCGATGGCCAGCGTGGCTGTCGGCCCAATGGCGCGCAGCGTCGCCGACAGGAGCGGCGACGCCAGGGCCCGTCCGACGCGGGTGCCGTTCCGCCACCCCGCCATCAACCCCCAGATCCGCAACACGGCGTGCGGGACGTTGTACAAGCCAAGCATGGCCAGGGCCCCCAAGCCCGCTCGTGCGTCCGTCGAGATGGCAAGGCCCACGGCCGACGCCGCCGGCAGCGTCCCCGCCCAGACCAGCCGATCGCCCACGGCACCCAACGGGCCCACCAGAGCGGTACGGAGGCGCTCGATCTGCGGACCCGGGACGTCGTCGTGCTCCGCGCGCGCGAGCGCCCCCGCCGCGAGCCCGACCAGATAGGGATGGGCGTTGAAGTAGCGCGTCGCGCGGATCATGGCCGCGCGGTACCGGTCGCCCTTCACGCCGTCGGGGAGGGTACGGAGGAGCGGCTCGGAGGCATAGCCGACACCGACCCCAATCATGCGTTCGTGGTTGAAACACGCCTGCACGGTCAGCAACCGGAAACCCGCCCGGACGAATGCCATCACCGCAGGAACAGCCACGCGATTCCTCCCGCCAGTCCCGTGGTCAGCCACGCGAGCCCGGTCCGGCCACTCGCCAATCGCTTGCCGTTGATCGCGGCGGTCGCGAGGCCGATGCCGACCAGCACCGCGAGGAGCAACAGCGCGGGGCGACCCGCGACCGGGGGCCACCGCCGCACGGCGAGTGCGACGCCCAAGCCGCCCAGCGTCAGCAGGAGCGCGCGGAGCGCGTCCCGTCCGATCCCAGCGAGCTGCACGCGCTGGATCACCTTGAGGTCGCCCGCGTCGAGCGCCGCCGCCGCCCTCCGCACATGCGTCGTATTCCACCGCCGCAGCGCGACGATGCTCCACTCACCGATCTGGGCCAGGCCCAACCCCACCACCACACCAAGTCCAAGCGCCTCCGGCCCTCGGCCCGCCGCCACGGCACACGCGGCGACCGCCGCCGGTCCGTAGTCCGGGTATCGCGCCCCGCCAACCGGCAACACCTCGAGGGCGAACAACTCCAGCACCATGCCGATGAGGACGCCGGCGCTGGGATCGCCCAGGATGGCACCCGCCACCGTCGCGGCCACCAGCGGTCGCGCCACCATCGCCTGGAGAAAGCTCACGAGATCGACACCCGTCACGATCCCCCAGAGGATCAGGCCGCCCAGCGTCACGCCGCTCACGGCACGAACTCCGCCAGCGGGATCGGCGGGGCCGTCGGCACGTCCTGCGCCGTGATGACCACACCGCGATCCGCCAAGGTCTGCAATTGCGCGGCTTCCTCATCCGACAGAAACACGTAGGGGAGCCGCTCCGTCCGACCGGTGGCCTGGTGCACGCCACCGAGATTCACCCGTGCGACCGGGGCCACGGCCCCAAGACGCAGGAGGGTGTCCACCTCCCCCACCAACAGCATGGTGTGGTCCCGCTCGGCGTTCCAGCGGGCGAATCCGGTCGCGGCATCATCGACCGACGCGAACTCGATCTCCATCCCCTCGGGAACCCCCATCCGATAGAGTTCCTGCTCCCACTCACTGCCGCTGATCACGTCGTCCACCAGGACGATGCGCTTCAGGCGCATGGCCCGGCCCCAGCCGACCACCACTTGCCCGTGGACGAGCCGGTCGTCCACGCGGACCATCACACTCATCGCGTCAGGACCCGGACGGTCCGTTGCGCGGTGGCCGATGCCCGCTCGGCTGCCTCCCGCGGACTCGCATCACGGTGATAGAGAAAGTCCACCAGCATCGCCAGATTCACCCCGGCAACCACGGCGACGTTCTCGTGGGTCTGGAGGTAGTGAGCCGACGCCTGCAAGCAACTGCCACTCGGGAGATCCACGAACACGACGGCGGGCTGATCGCCCACCGCGTCGGCGACGCGGGCTTCGAGCGATTCCCGACTACAGCCCTCGTTGCTTACGGGCACGAGACCGTCGCGACGCCCCGTGATCCGTTCGACGGCGTCGACCAGGGCGGCCGCCAGATTGGCGTGGGACACCACCACGCCACGCAGCGGCTCACTCATCGTCCTGGCTCAGGTACTCGCGCAGCTCGCGCTGCTCGGCGAGCTGCTTCAGGAGGCGTTCGTTGAACGCGTGGGCCGGGTCGTAGCCGGAGTACCGCAGGAGGTGATTCATGGCGACCACTTCGGAGATCACGGTGATGTTCTTGCCGGGGTTGAGCGGCACTTTCATCAAGGGCAACTCGACCCCGAGGATCTCCGTGGTCCGCAGATCGAGGCCCGTGCGGTCAACCTCGAGCGTACTGTCCCAGTCTTGCAGCTCGACCACCACCTCGATGCGCTTCTGCTGGCGTACCGACCGCACGCCGAACAGCGCCCGCACGTCCACGAGCCCAACGCCGCGAATCTCCATGTAGTGATGTGACAGCTCGTGTCCGCGGGCGATCAGCACGTCCGTCCCGCGGCGGATCACGCGGACGGCATCGTCCGCGACGAGCCGGTGGCCCCGCTCGACGAGGTCGAGCACGCACTCGCTCTTGCCGATGCCGGACCGGCCGATGAAGAGCAGTCCGACCCCATACACATCCGCCAACGACCCGTGCACCGTCGTGGAGGGCGCGAACGCCTCCTGCAAGAACGGCGTGATGCGCTGATAGAACTCCGCGGTCTTGAGCTTCGATCGGACGATCGGTACGCCGCGTGCCCGCGCGGCGGCGAGCAAGTCGCGCGGCGCGGCCTGTCCCTTGGTGACGAACAGGCAGGGCAGCTCGTAGTTGAGCAGGGTGGCGACGGCCTTCGTGCGGGCCGATGGAGTGAGCGACCGCAGGTACGCAATCTCGGTCTCGCCGAGGACATGCAGGCGCTTGCCGGCAAACCGGGTCGTGAAGCCGGCAAGCACGAGCCCGGGGCTCGAGATTTCGGGCACGGTGATGGGCCGGTCCAGCCCGAGGTCCCCCGTCAGGACCTCGAGCTCGAGCGACTGGGTCTTCTCGGCGAGGAATTCGCGAACCGTGAGCGGCGCCATACCTCAGGCGGCTGGTTGACGCCGCGGGGGTCGCCGCCCGCTCTTCTCGAGCTGCGACCGGAGCTTCTCGGCCGCACGGTCGAGGGCCGTGCGGAAATCCGTGGCCTCGGCGGTCGCGACCAGGGTCTGCCCGGGTGGGAGCCACATCTTCAGCTCCACGACCCGGCGCTGGTGGTCGTCGTCAAACACGATCTCCATCCGTTGAGGACGGTGCGCCATGCCCGCGAGCTTCTCCGCCACTTCCTCTGCACGCGTTCGGACTTCGTCCGGAATCTCACAGTGACGAGCGGTGACCGTGGTTTGCACGGACGTCACTCCTTTCCCCCGCGCTCGGCGGCGCGGATGAGGGTGTGCAGCTGGTCGGCCGTGTGCGCCGCCGCCGTGTCCCACGACAGCGACTCCGCGAACTTCCGGCCGCCCCGACCGAGGCGGGCGACCAACGCGGGATCCCCGGCAAGGCGCTGCAAGGCGCTGGCCAAGGCCGCTGGATTGTCTCCGGGGACGAGGAGCCCCGAGTCTTCGTGACGCACCGATTCCCGGAGCCCCGGGCTGTCGGAGGCGACCGCGGGTGTGCCACAGGCCGCCGCCTCGACATTCGTGATGCCCCAGCCTTCCTTCGGCGAAGGGAACACGGTGGCCCAGGAGCGGCGGAGCAAGGCGCGCTTGTCCTCCTCCGGCACGAAGCCGAGGAACCGCACCGCCGACCCGAGGCCCAGTTCGGTGACCAGGCGCTCGAGGCGCGGCCGGTCGTCACCCTGACCGGCGATTTCCAGGACGAGGTTCGCGCCCTGCGCCCGCGCCAGCGCCACCGCCCGGATCGCCGTCTCTACTCCTTTATAACGCTTTAGCCGCCCTACGTACAAGAAGGTCGGCTCCGCCGTCCGTACCCCCGCGGGGTCCGGGGTCAAACGGGCCGTATCCACTCCCGGGTAAATGACATGGATGCGCTCCTGCGGCACACCCCGCGCCACCAGGTCGTCTCGGGTGCTGTCGCTGATGGCATGGAACGCCGCCCGTCGATACAGCTGGGGGATTGGGCGTTCCGCCAGCCACACGACGGTCGCCAACGGCCATGCGGCCTCCCGGAATGCCGTCGTGCCAAACAGGTGCGGGATGATCACATAGAGCGGCAGTCGTGTGACGGTCGACAGGAACAGTGGCAGCTTGTTGATGTCTTCGACCACCACGTCGTACGGTCTTTCGCGCAGGGCACGCCGGACGGCGCCGCGTCCGCGGAGCGCGAAGGTGTGGCGCCCACCTACCCGCCGAACTTCGAGCCCGCGCACCGTGGCCCGCGGCGTGGCCCCGGGCCAGCCACTGGCGATCAGGGTGATCTGGTGCCCAGCCGCGGCCAGCCGTCCGAAGATCTCGAAGAAGTGAATCTCCGCGCCGCCGGCCTGCGGGTTCTCGAGATCCAACCAGTTGACGGCGAGGATTCTCACAGCCGGCCGAGTCGCCGGGCGATGGGATCGAGCACCCCGTTGATGAGGGGCGGCGACTTGGCACCGGCGAACCAGCGGGCCAGCCGTAACGCCTCAGAGATCACCACCGGCGCCGGCACATCAGATGCGATGAGCTCGTGCACCGCCAACCGCAGGATGTTGCGTTCGTTCACCCCCACGCGCTCGAGCCGCCACCTGGACAGGTCCTGGAGTACCTCGGCATCCAAGGTGTCCGCTCGGTCCGCCACCGCCTCCGCCAGGGCCTCACCCCGCTCCCATTCACGGTCCCGACCCCGATGGAATGCAAAGAACCCTTCGGCCACGGTGTGGAGGAGCGGCCGACCCGCGGTCTCCCAGGCGTAGAGGATCTGAATGGCCCGCGCCCGCACTCGCGTCTCAGGACGCAGCATCGCCGGCCAGTCGCTGGAGCACCTGGAGCGATTCGAGCGCCGCCTCCGCCGCCTCGGCACCCTTGTTCCCATGCGTGCCGCCGGCGCGCGCCAGGGCCTGATCGAGCGAATCGCAGGTGAGCACGCCGAATCCCACCGGCACCCCATACGAGAGGCTCACAATGCCGAGTTGGCGCGTGACCTCAGTAGCGAGGACGTCGAAGTGTGGTGTTTCGCCGCGCACGATCGCCCCGATGGCCACGGCGAGCGCGTAGCGGCCGGTGGCGATACTGCGGTCCAAGACGAGCGGCAGTTCCCAGGCACCGGCCACCCACACCGTATCCACGCGGCCCGTGCCGAAGCCGCCCGCGCCGAGCGCCTGCTGCGCCCCACCAGCGAGCCGACGGGTGACCGCCTCGTTGAAGCGGCTGACGACGATCAGCGCCCGGCGTGGGCGCGCGGTCTTCCGGGCGGTCACGAGTCGGCCAGCAAGTGCCCGAGCTTGTCCCGCTTCGCGTCGAGGTAGTTCCGGTTCTCATCCGTCGCCGGCGGAATGATTGGGACGCGCGCGACCAACTCGAGCCCGTAGCCATCGAGGCCAACCACCTTGCGCGGATTGTTGGTCAACAGGCGGATGGAGGCCAACCCGAGGTCGAGGAGAATCTGCGCACCGATCCCGTAGTTCCGCAGGTCCGGGGGAAAGCCCAGCTCGACGTTTGCCTCGACCGTGTCATGGCCCGCGTCCTGGAGCGCATACGCCTTGAGCTTGTTGAGCAACCCGATGCCCCGCCCTTCCTGGTCGAGGTACACCACGACCCCGGCTCCGTCAGCGGCAATCGTCTGCATCGCGCTGCGGAGCTGCCAGCCGCAATCACAGCGCTCCGAGTGGAAGACGTCGCCCGTCAGACATTTCGAGTGGATCCGCACCATCACGCTCTCTCGCCCGCGCACGTCACCGTACACGAGCGCCACGTGCTCGGCCTCGTCGATGTCGTTGCGGTAGCCGATCACCGTGAACGCCCCGAACGGTGTGGGGAGCCGGGCTTCGGCCACGCGATGCACCAGCCGCTCGTGCTGCAGGCGGTAGGAGACGAGTTGGGCGACCGTGACGACCGTGAGGCCGTGCTCGGTGGCAAAGCGCTCGAGGGCCGGCCGCCGCATCATCGTGCCATCGGGTGCCAGGACCTCGCAAATGACGCCGGCGGGATAGAGCCCGGCGAGTCGGGCCAGATCGACGCTCGCTTCGGTGTGTCCCACCCGTTGCAGGACCCCACCGGGGCGGGCGCGCAGGGGGAACACGTGTCCCGGCCGCCGCAGGTCTCCCGGGGCGGTGGCCGGATCGATCGTGACCTGCACCGTCTTGGCCCGGTCGGCGGCGGAAATGCCCGTCGTCACGCCGAACCGTTTGTCCGCATCGATGGAGATCGTGAACGCGGTCGCCTGCTCTTCGGTGTTCCGCTCGGTCATCTGGCGGAGGCCGAGGGCCGCCGTCCGCTCGGGCGTGAGCGTGAGGCAGATGAGGCCGCGCCCATGCGTCGCCATGAAGTTGATCTTCTCAGGAGTGATCAGTTCCGCCGCGGCGACGAGGTCGCCCTCGCACTCGCGGTCTTCATCGTCCGCGACGACGACGAGTCGTCCCTGCCGGATGTCTTCGATTGCCTGTTCGATCGTGCCGAACGCCATTGTCCCCTCCCTATCCCGTCCGCACCAGCTGGCGCACGTACTTCCCCAACATGTCCGCTTCCACTTGTACCCGGTCGCCGATCGTCCGTTCACCGAGGGTCGTGTGCTCCATCGTGAACGGGATGAGGCCGATCTGCACCGTCGCGGGGCCCACCATCTCACTGATCGTGAGACTCACGCCGTCGATGGCGATGGAGCCGTGCGGAATGGACAACTCCGCCACCTCGGGGGGCAGCCGGATGTCCATGAGCCACGCATCCTCGCACTCGCGCAGGTCCACGATGTCGCCAACGCCGTCGATGTGCCCCTGCACGAAGTGGCCGCCGAGCCGATCGCCCACCGCGAGGGCACGCTCGAGATTCACGCGGTCTCCGGTCCCCAGGGCTTCGAGGACCGTCCGCCCCCTGGTGGTCACGATGACGTCCACCCGGAACGTGCCGGCGTCGTGTTCCACGACGGTCAGGCACGCCCCGTTGACGGCGACGGAGTCGCCGACCGCCAGGTCGTCGTACGGGGACCGGATGGCGAGCACCAACCGGTCCGCGCCGCGGTCGGCGCGGACTACCGTCCCCACTGCTGTCACGATGCCGGTGAACATAGTTCGCGATCCGTTACCACCAAGCTATCAGGACCAAGCGCTCGGCGCTCGACCGTCTCCCAGCGCGGCGCGGCGCCCAGCGGGGTCGGTCGACGTTGGCCGAAGGCGGGGGTCCCCTGTCCCAGCCACACCGGGGCGGTCACATCGTAGACCCGATCCACCAGCCCACCGTCGAGCAGCGCCCCGGCGAGCCGGCCGCCACCCTCGACGAGGAGGGACCGAATGCCCTCTCGCCGCAGGACCATCAACGCGTGGGCCGTGTCCTCCACCGGGATGAGCGTCACGTGATCCGGCAGTGCCGCGCGACGGAGCGCCGCGACGTCCGGGTCCGTGACCATGAGCACGCGGCCGGGCACGTCGGCCGCGAGGCAGCGCAGGGTCCCTCGGACTTCCCCGCGGCCCGCAAACACGACGCGCGCCGGCGGGACCCGCGGCTCGACGTCACCGCGCACGGTGAGTTGCGGGTCATCACGTACCGCCGTCCGCCGGCCCACCCCCAGGGCGTCGAAGCCCGCGCGCAGCCAGTGCAC
>JAOUDR010000072.1 GCA_029859185.1 Gemmatimonadota bacterium | reverse complement strand
ACCAAGATCGGTCGCCGTCCGATCGGGGGGCGACCCGGCGGGTCGCCCCTACCATTGGGTTTCGCCGTCCGATAGGGGTGGGCTGACGGGCCGGGTTATCCGTACCAAATCGATCGCTGTCCGATCGGGGGGCGACCCGGCGGGTCGCCCCAACGATTCCGCCCGCCATTTCATGTGGGTAGGGCGAAACGGGACCGGGGTCACTCTGGCGGGACGACCCGGGCCGGTTCACCTTCTCTCACGACGAGACTTTGTAGCCTCTTGGACGGGAGCAGCGCCATGACGAAGGTCGCCGTAGTGCTTGCCGCACTCCTGGTGGTGAGTGCCGGGGCGTCACCACCGCAGGAACAGGCCATGAGCTTCTTCATCACGAGCGTCGGGTCGGGAAACGGCGCCGAACTCGGCGGCCTTGCGGGCGCGGACCGGCATTGCCAGATGCTCGCCGAGGCCGTCGGGGCAGGGGACCGGGAGTGGCGGGCGTATCTCAGCACGATCCCGACCGACGGTTCCCCAGCGGTCAACGCTCGTGACCGGATTGGGACGGGCCCGTGGTACAACGCCAGGGGTGTGAAGATCGCCGACCACCTGGAACAGCTGCATGGGGAGAACAACCTGACCAAGGAGACGCAGCTGAACGAAAAGGGCGAAATCGTCAACGGCCGTGGCGACAGCCCCAACATGCACGACATTCTCACCGGCTCTACGCTCGAGGGCATGGCGCACGTCGCGGAGGGGTACACGAACTGCGACAACTGGACGAGCCGTGGCGAGGGTAGTGCCATGGTGGGACACCACGACCGCACCGGCGGCGGTCAGAATCCCACCTCGTGGAACTCGGCGCACGGCTCGCGCGGGTGCAGCCAGGAGAATCTGCGGGCGTCGGGCGGGAACGGATTGTTCTATTGCTTCGCGGTACGCTGAGAGCCACGGACGAGATGCAGAGGGGCACGGACGATCCGACGGGACCTCGATCCGGCCTTGTTACCGTTCGGTCTGCGCGGTCCAGGATTCGGTGACCATGCCGGGAGGACGGGCGCGGGCCCCGACGGTCTCCGTCAACTGATCACCGATGTCTGCTCGGCCCGCCTCGATGTGGCGGAGCAACGCGGCAACGATCTCCGGGTGGTCCGCCGCGAGATCCATCGTCTCGCCGGGGTCCGCCTCGAGATCGAACAGCGCAAGCGCGATGTTCCCCCGAGTCTCGCGCCCCAGCTGTCCGTCTCGGCCGGGTTCTCCACCCGCCATGGACGGATAGGTGTGCGGGACGTGGAGCTTCCAGCGCCCGCGCCGGACGGCCTGAAGCTGGCCGCCCCGATAGAAGAGGAAATGATCGTACGCGGTGCTGTCGCGCTCGCCGCTCAGCACCGGCCAGAGGTCGTGCCCGTCGATCACCCGATCAGTGGGAACCGGGGCCTCGGCCAGGCGCGCGAAGGTGGGGAGGAAGTCCATTCCGGTGGCGAGAATGTCCGTGACGCGGTCCGCCGGAATCCTGCCCGGCCATCGGAAGATCGCCGGGACCCGGTGCCCGCCCTCGAAGGTGGTGGCCTTGCCCTCACGAAACGGTCCGGCGGACCCTGCGTGGTTGCCGAAGACGAGCCATGGTCCGTTGTCCGACGTGAAGGCGACGAGGGTGCGCTCCGTGAGTCCGAGCCGCTCGAGCGTCGCGACGATCTCGCCCACGGACCAGTCGATCTCCTGGATCACGTCGCCGTACAGTCCCTGCGCGGATGATCCCGCGAATCGCTCGGAGGCCCACAGCGGCACGTGCGGGAACGAATACGCCACGTAGAGGAAGAAGGGCTGATCGGCGTGCCCCGTCATGAAGGCGACCGCGTCTTCCGTGTAGCGCCGAGTCAGCGTCGTCTGATCGGGCTCGCGCTCCACGACGGTCGTGTCCCGAAGCAGCGGGAGCGCCGGGTACCACTGGTTGGCGCCCGCGCGCGGGTTGTTCGCGGGTGCCGGGCTCATGTCGTTGGAGTAGGGAATTCCGAAGTACGAATCGAACCCCTGGCTGGTTGGCAGGAACGCGGGATGATCGCCCAGATGCCACTTGCCGATGGCCGCGGTTGCATACCCTCGGGCACGAAGCACCTCGGCCACCGTCACTTCCTCCGGGTTCAGGCCACGTTGCGAGCGCGGGCTCAGCACGTGCGGTATCCCCACCCGGACGGGGTATGACCCCGTCATGATGGCCGCGCGGGTCGGCGAGCATGCCGCTTCCGGTGCGTAGAAGCTGGTAAACCGGACCCCCTCGGCGGCGAGGCGGTCGAGGTGCGGCGTCGCATAGCCCTCGGCGCCGTACACGCCGACGTCGCCCCAACCCTGATCGTCGGCCAGCAGCAGGATGATGTTCGGCGGTCCCGGTTCCTCGATGCCGCCGCACGCTGCGAGCGCGAGCGTGATCGCAAGCGGGATGCGTCTCATCGGGAGGTGGTGTCCGCGACGGTGGCGAAGTCCGAGGCTGGGACACCGTACTGCGCCCGGAGATCGAACAGACGCTGCTCGAGCTCCACCCGCACCGCGGCGTACGCGGGATCGGCATGGACGGAGTGCAGCTCGTCCGGATCCGCTTCGAGATCGAACAGCTCCCACTCGTCGATCAGGTAGTAGTGCATGAGCTTGTACCGATCCGTCCGCACGCCGTCGTGCCGCTGGACGGCGTGGACGCCCGGGTATTCGTAGTAGTGGTAGTAGATGGCGTCGCGCCACTCGGTGGGGGCCGGTCCGCGAAGCAGCGGCACGAGACTCCGTCCCTGCATGTCGCGTGGGATCGCGACGCCCGCCATCTCGAGGAACGTGGCGGCGAAGTCCAGGTTCTGTACCAGGTGGTCGTCCACGCTGCCGGCCGGCACGACGCCGGGCCAGCGGACGATGAGTGGCATCCGGAGCGACTCCTCATACATCCACCGCTTGTCGAACCAGCCGTGCTCGCCGAGATAGAACCCCTGGTCGGAGCTGTAGACCACGACCGTGTTCGAGGCGAGCCCGCTAGCGTCGAGGTAGTTCAGCAGCCGCTCCAGGTTGTCGTCTACGGAGGCAATGGTTCGGAGGTAGTCCTTGAGGTACCGCTGGTACTTCCAGCGCACGAGTAGGTCGGCCGACATGCGCGCGTCGCGCAGGGCCGCGTTGCGTGGGCCATACGCGCTGTCGTAGGCCGCGAGCTGTCCGGGCGTCATGCGTTCCCTCAGCCGCTCTGCCCACCCGTTGGCCGGATCGTCGGGCTCGATGGTGTTGGGCCAGAAACGGAGGTCGTATCCCAGGGTCATGTGCCGCGCAATCGTCATCTCCTGGGTAGCCGCTGCGCTCGTGCGGCCGATCCAGTCGTCGAACAACGTGGGCGGCTCGGGGATCTCGACGTCATCGTAGCGGTCGAGATACGGCAGGTCCGGAGACCACTCGCGGTGCGGCGCCTTGTGCTGGTACATGAGGAGAAACGGGCGGCTGGGATCACGGCGGTTTGCCAACCAGTCGAGCACCTTGTCGGTGATCAGGTCCGTGACGTATCCGGTATCCCGCGCCGTCCCCTCCGGCGTGACGAAATCCGGGTTGAAGTACTGCCCCTGGCCCGGCAGGATCTCCCAGGAGTCGAACCCAACGGGATCGCTCTTCAAGTGCCACTTGCCGACGAGGGCCGTCTGGTAGCCTGCCGCGCGCAGCAACCCGGGGAACGTGACCTGCGAGGAATCGAACCGCTCCGCGTTGGTCCGGATCCCGTTCAGATGACTGTGCCGACCCGTGAGGATCACGGCCCGGCTTGGCGCGCAGATGGCGTTGGTCACGAAGGCATTGCGGAACCGCATCCCCTCCCGTGCGAGCCGGTCGATGGTCGGGGTCGGGTTCAGGCCGGCCAGGCGTCCGCCGTAGGCGCCGATGGCCGCGGTCGCATGGTCATCCGTGAAGACGAAGATGATGTTGGGCGGTGGCGGCTCCGCGCACCCGCAGAGGAGCGTGATGCTCGCGAGAGCGAGCAGGTGTCTGGAGCAGAGGCGATCCAACGCGGTGCGTGGCATATGGGGGGCGGAGCGTGAGGGACAAACATGTCCCGGCGGCCGCCTGACGTCGAGAGCCAGCACGGTGCTGCCGTGATGCACGGGGCGAACCGCCAGCAGGCTCCCGGCCGGGCCGCGTCCCGGGCGGGAAGCTGCGGGGCGGAATCGAGTCTAGGTCGCCGCGGTCAGCGTCACGACGGCGCGCGCCGGATCGTCGGTCCCGTCGTCGTCAAAGTCGTACTCGACGCCGGTATCGATGCGAAGGGTCAGGGTGTTCCCGGACTTGGAGATCGTGCCGGTGGACGTATCCCCGCTGGTGGTAATGGAGAACGTGGAGCCATCGATCGTGTACGTCCCAGTCTCGGTTTCCGTGGAGCCCCCCTCGGTGATCCGCAGTGTGACCGCCCCTCCGGCTTCGAAGGTCATCGACAGAGTGACGCCGAAGTCGAGCACATCGACGGACTCGGTTGGGTCGGCAACGCTGGTGAACACGAAGCTCGTCGCGTTCCAGGTGCCGGCAATGTCGGTGGGAGCGAGTGAGTCACTGCAGGCGACGGCGCCGACTATCCCCAGGAGCGCCAGCGGTCGAACGAAGGAACGCAACATACAAGACTCCATGTTGAGAGGTCAGCATCAAAGCTAGCCGCACTCCCCCGTGGAATGGGAGCGGCGTTGGGTAGCGCGCACCGTCGTTCCCGATCATTGCCTCATGCGGGGTGGTCCGCCGTACGCTCGAGACACCGTCGCACGGCCTCGACCGCCCGGTCCACGTCCGCTCCCGAGGTCAGCCAGTTGCTGACGGAGATCCGCATGCAGCGCATCCCGCGCCAGGACGTACCGCTGAAGAACGCGTCGCCGGCTGCCGTCACGGCGGCGATCACCGCGTCGGTCCGCCGGTCATGGTCGGCAGAGGTGGCGCCCGCACCCTCGGCCGGGAACCGCACGAGCCCCTGGTTGATGATGGGTTCCCACAGCAGCTCCGCGCCAGGCAGGGCGCCGATGTGGGTGGCCAGATCGCGCGCGTGCCCGCAGCACCGCTCCACCAGCTCGGTAATGCCGGTGCGGCCGAGCTGCCGGATGGCGGCGTAGGTGGCGAACGCGCGGGCTCGGCGGGAGAACTCAGGCGTCCACTCCATCTGATCGCGTGCCTCGTCGGCGTGCGTGAGGTAGCTCGCCCGGTGTGACATGGCGGCGCGCTGGGCCTCCGGGTGGGCCACGAAGGCATACCCGCAGTCGTACGGCACGTTGAGCCACTTGTGGCCGTCGGTGGCCCAGGAATCGGCCCGCTCGACCCCGGTCAGGAGGTGGCGGTACTTCGGACTCGCCGCCGCCCACTGTCCGAACGCCCCATCCACGTGGACCCACGCGCCATACTCGTGGGCGATGGGAATGAGCGTCCCAAACTCCTCGAAGATGCCGGTGTTGAGGTCGCCAGCCTGGAGGTGGACGATCGTCGGCACGTCGGATGCGGTCCGGAGCGCGTCATCCAGCGCGGAGGCCGTGAGCCGGCCGACCTCGTCCGACGCCACCGGCACGATACAATCGGTGCCGAGTCCCAGGTGACGGATGGCGCGTGGAAGCGTGCCATGATACTGGTCGTTCGTGAGCAGACGGATAGCGGGAGCGCCCATCAGGCCCTTGCGCTCTACGTCCCAGCCCCGGGCTGCCAGCAGGTGGTTGCGCGCGGCGGCGAGACACGTGAAGTGCGCCATCTGGCAGCCGGTCACCAGGGCGAACCCGGCCGACGCCGGGAGGCCCAGCAGCTCTTTCAGCCACAGGCCCGCGACCTCTTCGACGACGGATGCGGCCGGGGAGCAGGCGTACAGGCCGGCATTCTGATCCCACACGGAGGTCAGCCAATCCGCCGCCAGCGCGGCGGGGACCGCGCCGCCGATCACCCACGCAAAGAACCGCCCGCCGCCGCTGCGGACGAGACCGCCGTCCACGTCGGTTGCGAGCTGCGCGATCACCGTCTCGGGGTCTACCCCGGCGTCGGTGAGGGGGCGAGCGAGGCGCTCCCACAGCTCGGCGCGGGTCACCGTCGGCGAGACGGGAGCGTCGTCGTGGCGCTCGAGGTAGTCGAGCGAGGTGTTGAGGGCGCGCCGGAGTGGGAGTGCGTAGGTCGAGATCATCGGTGTCGTTCCTGACATGCGGATGGCTCCACAATCTGGGGGGCGGGACGCGCGAACACGACCCGGCTCTTGCGGGAGGGGCGCACCGGTCTCCCTGGAAGGCGTCAGCGGCGATCGACTGGGATCAAGGGGGTCCGCAGGCTGCTGCCGCAATTCGCAGTTGACGGCAGGGCGTTGGGGCGGTGGTTGGTCCCGCCCTGAAGGGCGGGCTCGGCCGAGAAACGAGACCCTGAAGGGTGAAACCGCCGCGTGCGGCGTCCTTCAGGACGCGGTTGCTTGGCCGAGCCCGGGCTCTCAGCCCGGGACTCCTCACACTCGACGAGAGGCCGGTGGTGCGTTCGCAGTCCCGGCGTGCGGATGCGCGATCGGTCCACGACGCTGTCGCGCTCCCCAGGTCGGGTGTCTTTGCTGGCCGCGACCCCCAGCTGGTGTACATTGCGCTGCATCGTACCCCGCGCGAGACCATCATGGATGCTACGTCACTCGACCGCCTGACGGCCGCCCTGGCCGACCAGTACGCCATCGTGCGCGAGCTGGGCCACGGGGGCATGGCGACCGTCTACCTCGCCGAGGACCTCAAGCACCGGCGCCATGTGGCGATCAAGGTGCTGCGGCCGGAATTGGCCGGGGCGCTTGGCCCCGATCGGTTCCTCCGCGAGATCGAAATCGCCGCGCGCCTCGACCACCCGCACATCCTCCCGCTGTACGATTCGGGCGAGGCGGACGGATTCCTCTACTACGTGATGCCCTACGTGGAGGGGGAATCGCTGAGGCAGAGGCTCGAGCGGGAGAAGCAGCTGCCCACCGACGATGCGCTCCAGATCGCCCGGGAGGTAGCGGACGCACTCTCCTACGCCCACAGCCGCGACGTCGTGCATCGGGATATCAAGCCGGAGAACATTCTGCTGGCGGGTGGGCATGCGCGGGTGGCGGACTTCGGGATTGCCCGCGCCATCACCGAGGCTGGGGGCGAGCGGTTGACCGGCACGGGGCTCGCGATCGGGACGCCCACGTACATGAGTCCCGAGCAGGCCGCCGGCAGTGGCGACCTCGATGGTCGCAGCGACCTGTACAGCCTCGGGTGTGTCCTCTACGAGATGCTCGCGGGACACCCGCCGTTCTCGGGCCCGATCGAGAGCATGGTGCGCCAGCACCTCACGGTGGAGCCCGCTGCCATCACCACCATCCGGCCCGCCGTGCCTCCGCAGGTGGCCGCCGCGCTCCAGCGTGTGCTCGCGAAGACGCCGGCCGACCGGTTCAGTCCAGCTGCGCAATTCGCCGACGCCCTACGACCCCCGGTGGCCGGAAGCTCCGGCGTGATACCGGTTGGGACTCCCACGATCGGTACGGACCCGCTGCGGGCCGCGGCCACCTTCGGGCTCGCCGCCATTGCCGTGCTCGCGGTGACCTACATCCTCGTGCGAGAGCTGGGACTGCCGTCCTGGGTGTTTGCCGGGGCTATCGGGCTTCTCGTCGTCGGGCTCGGGATGGTCGTCGCGACCAGCCTGGTGCAGCGCGGCGGCGCGGCAACTGGACCGCCGACGGGTGGGGTTCGGGGACTGTTGACGTGGCGCAAGACCCTGCTCGGCGGTGGATTGGCGTTCGCCGTGCTTGCCGTGGTGACGGTGGGCTACGCCGCCTCCCGGGTACTCGGCATCGGCCCGGCGGGTACCCTGCTTGCCACCGGGGCCATCTCCGAACGCGAGCGGATCATTCTTGCCGACTTCGACAACCGGACCGACGACCCGTCCCACGGAGCCACGGTGACGGAGTTGCTGCGGATCGGGTTGTCGCGCTCGCAGGCGGTGTCGGTGCTCGACCCGACCCAGGTCGGGCGCATCCTCCAGCTCATGGCGCGCGATCCGGCCGACGGTATCAGTGACTCGGTGGCGATGGTGGCGGCCGAGCGGGAGGGGATCAAGGCGGTCGTCACGGGTGAGATCGTGTCGGTGGGGAGTGGCTACTCGATCGCTGCCCGTCTGGTCTCCGTGACCGGCGAAGTGCTCACGGCCCAGCAGGCCACCGCGCGCAGTGAGGACGACATCGTGACGGCGGTGGACCAGTTGTCGCTCGCGTTGCGCGAGCGGTTCGGCGAGAGCCTGCGTACCATCGCGCAGGCACGCCCGCTGGAACAGGTCACGACGGCTTCCCACGCCGCCCTGCGGGTGTTCTCGCAGGGGCTGCAGGCCTGGAACCAGGGGGACGTTGCCCGCTCGATGCAACTGCTCGAGGAAGCGATTGCGCTCGACACGACGTTCGCGATGGCGTACCGGAAGCTGGCCATCATTCTGAACAACCAGGATGAACGCCGTGCCCGCGCCGTCGAGGCCGCCACGAAGGCGTACCAGTTCCGCGATCGGTTGACGGAGCGCGAGCGGTACATGGTGACCGCGGCGTATCACTCCGTGGTGACGGGCAATCGCGACCAGGTGATCAGCGCCTATCGCACGGTGCTCGACATGTTTCCGGAGGACACGTACGCGCTCAACAACCTGGGGGTGATCTACACGCAGTTGGGCGACCCCGCGCGGGCGGCCGAGCTGTACGGGCGCGCCCTGCAGGTGGACTCGACCTTGCGGCTCCACTACTCGAATCTCGCGTCCGCGCTCGGGCAGCAGCAGCACTGGGATTCGTCAGCCGCGGTCATCGAGCACTTCGCGGCGCGGTTCCCGGGCAACCCCGAAGTGAAGATCGCGCGTATCATCTACGCCGCCAACCGGAAGGACTACGCACAGGCAGAGGTGCTGGGCACGGAGCTGATGGACGAACAGAAAGGCACCGTGTTCTGGGAAGCCATCGCCTATGAGTGGCTCGCACAGCTCGACGCGATGCGCGGACGGCTTGGTGCGGCGGAGCGCCGCTGGGCGCGCGCCTTCCAGATCACCGCTGATCGCGATCTCGCGGGGCAGTACCTGACGCGTGCCGCCCGGCGCGCCATCACCGAGCGCCTGCTCCGCGATGACGTCGAGCGCGGACGGCGGATTCTCGATGAGGCGCTGCGACGTTATCCCCTCGACCGGGTCGTCCCGCTGGATCGTCCCTACGGGCACCTCGCGCTCGCGTTTGCGGCGGTGGACGAGCCGGCGCGCGCGCGGGCGTTGCTGGACGAGTTCGATCGGACCCCCGAAGCGGACCACGGGGAGGAAGCGGAACTCTGGAGTGAAGGGGCCGCCGGAGTCGTCGCGCTCGCGGAAAGCCGCATGGACGACGCGCTGGCCACGCTCAAGCGCTTCGACGACGGGAACGCCTGCCTGACCTGCGCGACGCCCTGGCTTGCCCGGACCTACGAGCAGCTGGGTCAGATGGACTCGGCGCGCGTGATGTACGAACGGCTCGTGAACACGCCGTCCGACAACATCTGGTATGACGCGGG
>JAOUDR010000660.1 GCA_029859185.1 Gemmatimonadota bacterium | reverse complement strand
CAATCCCCACGCCCGTATCCCGGACTTCGATGGAAAGCTCGGCACTCTGGAGGATCTCGGTCCGGATGTCCACCCGTCCGCCGGCCGGCGTGTACTTGATGGCGTTGGTGAGGAGGTTCAAGAGCAGCTGCCGGATCCGCATCCGATCGACCCACAACTCGATCCGGACGGTCGGCATGGACACGCGGACATCGACGGCCGCCTGCTCACCGAGCAAGCCGCCCGTCTCCGCAACTTCGGCGAGCAGCTCCCGCAGGTCGAGCCGTTCGCGATGCAGCGGCGCCCTCCCCTCGTCGGCCCGCGCCAGCACCAGGAGTGACTCGACGATCTCCGTCATACGGTTGACCTCGCCCAGCGTCTCGTCGAGCACCTCCATGACCTCGGGGGTCACGCCGGGGTGGGTGATGGCGCGCTCGACACCGGAGCGCAGCACCGTCAGCGGGGTCTTGAGCTCGTGGCTCGCGTCGGCCGTAAAGCGGCGCAGGGATGCGAAGGATCGTTCGAGTCGCGCCAGCATCTCGTTCAGCTGATTCGTCAGGCGCGCGAGCTCGTCCCCCGTCTCGAGCGGCGCCAGCCGCTTGTGGAGACTCCGCCCATCCGAGATGGCCTCGACCTCGTCGACGATCCGGAGGAGCGGCCGGAGCGTCCGCCCGGCCAGCAGGTACCCGATAGCAATGGACGCCAGCAGGATGACGGGGGACAACAAGCCAATCACGAGGAGGAGACGTTGCGGACCGATCACGAGCGCCGTGGTCGCGGCGCCCGATAGGACCGCGCCAACCTCGGGACCGGCGTCGGTCACGGGGCGCGCGAAGTAGCGGATCACCCCCGCCGGTGGTCCGACATCGACCGCCCCGACCGTGGCCCCCGAATCCGCGGCATAGGCGCGGCCCAGGAGCAGGACGAGCGAGCCGTAGGTCAGGGCCCGAGCGTCGGCGGAGACGTGCAGGACGTCCTCCCCCGACCCCACGACCACCACGTACCCCGGGATTCCCTCGAGGAACGGCGCGACGTCGGGCGCGAGAATGTCCCGATTGGTCCGGGGATCCCGAACCACGAGGCTCCCGCGCGCCCGATAGGCCTCGCTCATCGTGGCGGCGATCAGGTTGGACTCGAGCCTGGCGCGGGCGTCGAGTTCCTCGAGGTTCTCGCCGCGCTGCACGAGGTACACGACGAGCGCGAACACGAACATCGTCGCCCCGAGCGCCACCGCGTAGGAGACGGCCAACCGGCCGCGGATCGTGTGCATCTCGAGGTGGAGGGCTCGCTTCTAGGGTTTCATCACGTATCCCACACCGCGCACCGTGTGGATCAGCCGCTTGGGGAACCCCTGATCGATCTTCTTCCGGATCCGGTTGATCACGACGTCGACGACGTTGGTCCCCGGATCGAAGTGGTACCCCCAGGCGTACTCGGTGATCAGCGTCCGCGACATGACCCGCCCCTGATTGCGCGCGAGGTAGACCAGCACCGCGTACTCCTTGGGCGTCACCTCGACCGCCGTGCCGCCGCGGCGGACTTCTCGACTCCCGGTGTCCACGGTGAGGTCGCCCACCGTCAGCAGCGGCGGCGCGATCGCCTTGGGCCGTCGCGCCAGTGCCTCGATACGGGCCAGCAGCTCTTCGAACGCAAACGGTTTCGTGACGTAGTCGTCGGCCCCCATGCGCAACGCCTGAACCTTGGAGTCCACGGCATCCTGCGCCGTCAGGACCAGGACCGGTGTGGCCACCTCACGGTCGCGCAGATTCCGCAGCACTTCCGGGCCGGCCATGCCCGGAAGCCGCAGGTCGAGCACGATCAGATCCAGGGTGGGATCCGCGCCGCGCTCGAGCGCTTCGAGGCCGTCGCCGACCACCTCCACCTGCATCCCCTGCTCCTCGAGACCCCGCTGCAGGAACTGCGCGACGAGGCGGTCATCCTCCACCACCAGCACCTTCACGCGACCGCCTCCGGCACGAAGACGGGCAAGATCACGCGGAAGGTCGAGCCGCTGCCAAGCTGGGAGTCCACCAGGATGCGACCGCGGTGGTGTTCCACGATCGCGTACGTGATGGACAGGCCAAGGCCGGTCCCCTGCCCCGGCGCCTTGGTCGTGAAGAACGGCTCGAAGATCTTGCCGATATCCTCCCGCGGAATGCCCATGCCGGTGTCACGAATCTCGACCACGACTTCTTCCCCACTGCTCCGATGTCGTCGAGTGGACACCGTCAGCGTCCCCCGCCCATCCATGGCATCGATCGCATTGAGCATGAGATCGAGAAACGCCTGCACGAGCTGCTCCGAGTTTGCCTCCACTGGTGGCAGATCC
>JAOUDR010000071.1 GCA_029859185.1 Gemmatimonadota bacterium | reverse complement strand
CCCCGTAGGCGACTGATCGCTGGGCGTTGTTCTCGCCGGTACCGACCCACACGACGTTGGGATGCTGCGCGTCGATCACGACGGCCCCGATCGAGTAGGAGCCCTCGCCGTCGAAGATCGGCGAAAAGGTGACGCCGTGGTTGGTGGTCTTCCACAGGCCGCCCGACGCCGTCGCCACGTACCAGATGTTCCGGTTCGTGGAGTGTACGGCGACGTCGCTGATCCGGCCGGAGATGACCGCGGGACCGATGGAGCGGAGGCGCATGGCGCCGACGGCCCTGGCAAACGGGTCGCGGGGACCAGCGGAGTCGCCGTCGGCACCGGGCCGGCCGCCGCGACGACCCTGCGCGAGGGCGCCGTCAGGGCCAGTGAGCCCCGCCAGCAGGACTATGCCGGCGGCGATGAGCAGAGAGGAGATGCGCTGACGAGATGACATGAGCGGTCCGACCTCAGTCGCAAAGGGGAGGAAATGGGTGCTAACCGACCGGCCCTGGGGGCAGGAGGTGCCTCCGGGCTCCGAAAAACATACGCGCCGGTACGGGGTCCTGCTGTGGAGGTAAGGGCGACCCGGCGGGTCGCCCTATCGATCCCGCGGCACCGGGGTGCCCCGGCGGGTCGCCCGAACGGGATAGGGGCGGCCGGACCTGACCGCCCCTATCGATCCCGCGGCACCGGGGCGACCCGGCAGGTCGCCCAACAGC
This sequence comes from Gemmatimonadota bacterium, assembly GCA_029859185.1. Taxonomy (GTDB): domain Bacteria; phylum Gemmatimonadota; class Gemmatimonadetes; order Gemmatimonadales; family GWC2-71-9; genus JAOTWJ01. The sequence goes on along the minus strand of JAOUDR010000071.1, from coordinate 8,832 downwards.
GCCCGGGCGATGACCAGGCACCGGGGCGACCCGGCGGGTCGCCCCTACGGCGGGTCGCCGGTCGCGTCGCGCAACAGCGCCCGGGCGATGACCAGGCACCGGGGCGACCCGGCGGGTCGCCCCTACGGCGGGTCGCCGGTCGCGTCGCGCAACAGCGCCCGGGCGATGACCAGGCACCGGGGCGACCCGGCGGGTCGCCCCTACGGCGGGTCGCCGGTCGCGTCGCGCAACAGCGCCCGGGCGATGACCAGGCACCGGGGCGACCCGGCGGGTCGCCCCTACGGCGCGGCGCCGGTCGCCTCGCGCAACAATGCCCGGGCGATGACCAGGCACCGGGGCGACCCGGCGGGTCGCCCCTACGGCGCGGCGCCGGCCGCCTCGCGCAACAATGCCCGGGCGATCACCAGCCGCTGGATCTGGTTGGTGCCCTCGTAGATCTGCGTGATCTTGGCGTCCCGCATGTACTTCTCGATCGGGTAGTCCTTGCAGTAGCCGTACCCGCCGAACAGCTGGACCGCGTCGGTCGTGACCTTCATCGCGACGTCGGTCGCCATGAGCTTGCACATCGCGGAGACTTTCGTGATGTGCTTGTGGCCCGAATCGATCACGCGGGCGGCGTGATGCACGAGCTGCCGCGCCGCCTCGACCTGGGTGGCCATGTCGGCGAGCATCCACTGAATGCCCTGGAACGCGCTGATGGACTGGCCGAACTGCTTCCGGTTCCCCGTGTAGGCCATGGCGAGGTCGAGCGCCCCTTGCGCGAGCCCCACCGCCTGGGAGGCGACGCCGGGCCGGGCCCGGTCGAGCGTGGCCATGGCGTGCTTGAACCCGCGTCCTTCCTCGCCCCCCAGTAGGTTGGCGGCGGGCACGCGGCAGTCCTCGAGATGGATCTCGACCACCGGCACGCAGCGGATGCCCATCTTGTCCTCGTGCTTGCCCACGCGATAGCCGGGCATGTCCTTCTCGACGAGGAATGCGGAGACCCCGCGGGCCCCACGGTCCGGGTTGGTGACGGCGAAGATCGTGTTCAGCGTGGCGACGGCGCCGCCCGTGTTCCACTTCTTCTCGCCGTTCAGCACGTAGTCGTCGCCGTCCTTCACCGCTTTGGCGCCCATGGACCCGGCGTCCGACCCGGCGTCCTTCTCGGACAGACCGAACGAGATCAGGTGGTCCCCGGCCGCGACGCCGGGCAGGAATCGCTGTTTCTGCTCGTCGGTGCCGCCCACGATGATCGGGAACGAGCCGAGCGCGTTGACGGCGTAGCCCACGCCCATGCCGCCGCAGGCTCGGGAGAACTCCTCGACCACGAGACACAGGTCGAGCACGCCGCCCCCCATGCCTCCGTATTCCTTGGGGATCCAGACACCGTAGAGGCCGGCTGCCTTGATGGCCTTCTGGACTTCCCACGGGTAGGTCTGCTCGACGTCGTATTTGGCGGCCACCGGCCGCATCACGGTATCGGCGAGCTCCCGCGCCTTGGCGCGCAGCTCCACCTGCTGTTTTGTAAAGAGGCTGTCACTCATCGGGCTGGTCATCCGTCGTGCGGAGTTCGTGAGGGCAGGCCGATCCCTGCGGGTGGTCACAAGCTACGCAGCGGTCCGCGACCGTGCAGGCCGCGCCCGTTCACGGGCCGAGGCCGAGCCGCGAGTTCACTCGCGCACCCGGCGCAGCGGCCCTCGATCCCACGCAGGGTGATCGGGCCCCGCACATGCAAGTGCGCGGCTGAAGCCGCGGCTCGGCCTCGGCCGCTGAAGCGGCGGGTGAGGTGTGTCAGTTCACTGACAGGGCCGAGCCGCGAGTCTCACTCGCGCCGACTGGCTCTACGTGGCCGCCGTCCGACCCACCGGCTCCAGCTCCGGCTGCAACGTTCCGGGGCCCGGCTCACCGATCACGAACCGGCGGAGCGCCGCGGCCACGTCGTGCGCCGTGATGTACGCGCTCGGCAGCACGATCAGGGTGAGCAGGGTCGAGGTCGTGAGCCCGCCCACCACCACGATGGCGAGCGGCTGCATCATCTCGGTGCCCTCGCCGATCCCGATGGCGAGGGGCAGCATCGCGAGGACCGTCGTGAGTGTCGTCATCAGGATCGGCCGCAGCCGGATCGTGCCCGCCTCGATCACCGCGCTCCGGAGGTCGAGCCCGCGCTCGGCGGCGAGCCGCGCGTATTGTACCAGCAGCACGCCGTTGTTCACGACGATGCCCGCGAGGAGGATGACGCCGAGCAACACCGGCGCGCTCAGCGGTGTGCTGGTGATGCGGAGCGCCAGGCCCACGCCGATCAGCGCGAGCGGCACCGAGATCATGATGACGATCGGGTCGGTGACGCTCTCGTACTGCACTGCCAGGACGACGAGGACCAGGAAGACCGCCAGCACGATCACGATCGTGAGGTTCCGCTGGTTCTCGCGGATGGCCTCCTCTTCGCCCCCGACGGCGATGCCGTAGCCGTCAGGCAGATCGAGCTCGGGTAGCCGTGCACGGATGGCGTCGTTGATCTCGCTGATCGAGGCCACGGACGTGTTGGCATCTCCCGTGACGCGCAGCCGGCGCGTCTGGTCGGTGCGCAAGATCGTGCTGGGGCCGGCCGCCTGCGTCACCGTGGCGACGTCGCGCAGGTAGACGGGCTGCGACGTCCCGGGGAACAGGGCCACGGTGTTGAGCGCATCCGCGGTGGTGAACTGCTCCCGCGGCAGGCGCACCCGCACGTCGTACTCGTTGTTACCGTCGGTGTACCGGGTCGCCAGGGTGCCATCCACGGCGGTCCGTACGGTCTGCCCGACCTCAGCAGTGCTGAGACCGAGATCGGCGGCACGCTGGCGGTCCACCGTGATGCGCAGCTCCGGGCTGGCCTCCTCCGTGGACTGCTGCACGTTCTCCAACCCCGGCACGCCCGTGATGAGCGCCATCACGTCGCGGCCAATGCGGTCGAGCTCGGCCAGCTCCTCGCCGGTCACGTTGATGGCCACATCCGCGCCAGAGTAGTTCGTGCGCAGGCCGCGCAGTTGCGGCGGGCGGGCACCGATACGGGCGCCGGGAATCGTGAGGGCGTCGAGCCGCTGCTGCAGCGCCGCCACCCAGACGCCCGCGGGCATGTCCGGTCGCTGCGAGGCTCGCGTGAGCCTGATGTCCAGCGAGCCGCGTCCCGCCCGCTCGGCCGTCGAGCCGCCGAACAGGAAGCCGCCGGCTGTGGCAAACACGTGCTGCACGTAGGGCATCGTCCGGACGACTTCCTCCGCCTGTAGCGCCACCGCGTTCGTCTGCTCCGCCGCGGCACCGGGCGGCATCGCGATGAACGCCCCGACGGCCCCGTCGTCCACCATCGGCAGGAACACGTTCCCGAGCCCGCGGGTCGAGACGACGGCAATCCCGAGCAGCGCGAAGGCCGTGACGAGCACGAGCCGTGGATGGCGCAGCGTGCGCTCGATGAGCCGGCGATACCCCCCGGTCACGCGCTGGAGACGGGCGTCGAACCCGCGCACGAGCCTGGTGCGCTCGAGGCCGCTCGAGAACCGCACCTTGGCGAACTGCGCCGAGAGCATCGGCACGATCGTGAGGGCGGTCGCGAGGGACGCGATGATCCCGAAAGAGATGGTGAGGATCATCTCGCGGAAGATGAGGGCCGCGAGGCCCGTGATCAGCAGGAACGGGATGACGGCCGCGAGGTTGGTGAGGGTCGACGCGAACAGGGCCGACGTGACCTCGCTCGCACCGGCGCGGGCCGCCGCTTCGGGATCCACCGTCCCCTTCGCGCGGTGGCGGAAGATGTTCTCGAGCATCACGATCGAGCTGTCGACCAGCATCCCGATGGCGAGCGCCATGCCGCCGAGACTCATGATGTTCAGCGTGAGCCCGCCCATCCCCATCATGAAGAACGTGGCGAGCACCGCGAGCGGGATCGACAGGCCGATCACGAACGTCTTGCGCACGCTGCCCAGGAAGAGCAGCACCACGAGCATGGCGAGCCCGGCCCCCAGTGCCGCGGCCTGTTGCACGCCGCGCACGGCGTTGCGCACGAAGAACGACTGGTCGCTTAGGGTCACGAACTCGATGTCCGCCGGCACGAACCGGTTGCGGGCCAGCTCCTCGAGCCGTCGGGCCACCCCTTCGGCCACGACGACCGTGTTGGCATCCGGCTGCTTGCGCACCGAGAGCTTCACGGCGGGCACCCCGTCGAGCCGGGCCCAGAGCCGCTGCTCGCGGTGCGTGTCCTCGACCTGGGCGACCGCGGCCAGCGGGACCCGCGCGTCGCTGCCCGGCACGCGGAGCTGCACCTGCCGGATGTCCTCGACGTTGCGGAACTTGCCCTCGGTCTTGCCCACGATCTCGAAGGTCGGAGAGCGCACGTTCCCGACGGCCACGTTCTGATTCTCGTTGCGGAGCGCGTTGAGGATCGTGGACACCGTGAGGTTGTAGTGCCGCAGGCGCTCCTGGTCGAGCGTGACCTGGATCTCCCGTACGAGGCCGCCCGCGACATCCACCGACGCGATGCCGGGGACGGAGAGCAGCTGCGGGCGGAGCCGCAGGTCCACCCAGTCCCGCAGGCCCACGAGGTCGCGGGTAGGGGACCGGAAGGCCACCTCGTACACCGGCGACTGCGAGGGGTCGGATTTGGAGATGCTCGGCGGATCGGCGTCGCGCGGCAGCCGGCCGCGGGCGCGATCGAGGTTCTTCGAGGCGTCCTGCAGGGCGAAGTTGATGTCGGTGTCGTAGTTGAAATACAGGCTCAGGGATACCCGCCCCTCGGCGGTCTGGCTCTCGAGCCGTACCAGGTTCTCCGTGGTCGCCAGGCTCGCTTCGAGCACCTTGGTGACCTGTTCCTCCAGGACTTCGGGCGCCACACCCGGGTAGCTCACCCCCACGCGCAGCTGGGGGAAGACGATCTGCGGCAGCAGATCGAGGGGCAGGCGGCGGGCGTAGAACAGCCCGAGCACGACGATGACGGACGCGAGCGCGACGCTCCCGATGGGGCGCGCGATGGACCAGGTGGACATGTTGCGGGTCGGGGTCATTGGCTACCGGCCCCCGTCACCGAGTCCGTCTTCACGGAGTTCTGTTGCGCGGTGTCGCGGCCGGCCACGCGGACCCGACCGCCGGGGCGCAGGTTCGTGTGGCCGGACACCACGACCGCGTCGCCTTCGGCCACTCCTCCGAGCAGTTGCACCCAGCCGTCGGTCGTGACCCCCGTCTGCACCAACCGGCGCTCCAGCGTGTCGCTCGCGACGGCGTAGACGAACGGTCCCTCCGCCGCGCTGCCCACGGCCTGGGCCGGCACCGCCAGGACGTCCGCGATCGCGTCGAGATCGAGGCGGACCCGGGCCAGAAAGCCCGGCCGAACCTGGACGCCGGCCGGCGCCGGACCGAGGGCCACCTCGACCGGCACCAGTCGACTCTGCGGGTCGGCGCTCGGGAAGATGCGCCGAATCCGTCCCGCTATGGGGCGGTCCGGATAGGCATCCAGCGTGACCGTCACCTTCGTGCCCCCGGCCAGGTGGACGACGTCCAATTCCGAAACCTGGACCCGCACCACCAGCACGGACTCATCGGCAAGCTCGAACAGTCGCTGGTTGGTGCTCACGGCACTGCCCGACTCGATCAGCTTGGCCGTCACGACGCCGGCGCCCGGGGCGCGGACGTGGCCGAATCCCAGCCGGGTCTCCCACAGCGTCACGTCGCTCTTGGCGGTCCCGAAGGCCGCCCGCGCCTGCTCGAACTCGGCCTCCGTGATGATCTGGCTGCTGCGCATCTCGCTGGCGCGCCGGAACGCCGTCTCCGCATTGGCCAGGGTGGCGCGGGCCCGCTCGAGCTGCGCCTCCACCTCTCGGGTGTCGAGCCGGGCCATGAGGTCACCGGTGCGGACCCGGTCCCCTTCCTGGACGGCGACCTCGAGCACGGTGCCGGTACTCTGACTGTTGACCCCGATGCGACGCAGGGGCTCGACCGGGGCGCTGAGCACGACGCTCCGGGCAAGGGTCCGGCGCTCAACCGGTGCGACGGCTACCGCGACGGTTCGGCCGGTCGCGCCTGAGCCACGGCCGCCGGGGGAGCCGTTGGTCGTGCCGGCGTCCGATGACGAGCAGCCTGGCAGGGCGACGAGGATCAGCAGAGCAACCGGGATCAAGTCGACACCGCGACGGGGCCCCTGCTGAACATGGACGGGTGCTGAACGGGCGATAGGCATGTCAGAACGCCAGCCAACCAATCGAGGGGGTACACTTGGATAACGCGCGGGCCAGGCGCTGTGTTGGACCTGGTGGGAGGATGGAGGGTGGTCGCTGACGGTGGGGGCCGATCCATGCCGTTCTGCGTCGCCTCATGGCATCGAGTGGCGCGACCGCCTCAGGTGGGTTCGTGGACCCGCTCGTGCACTCGAGCTTCGTGGAACAGGCGGAACAACTCGCCGTCCAGCATCCCGTCCTTCACTTCCTCGGCCATGATGTCCAGCGCGCGCGGGATCGGGACGGCGCGTTTGTAGGGCCGGTCGGAGGCCGTCAGGGCGTCGAAGATGTCGGCGATGGTCATCATCCGCGTCTGGATGGGAATCTCGGGGCCCGTGACCTTCCGCGGATACCCGCGGCCGTTGAGTTTCTCGTGGTGCCCGTACGCAATGAACGGGACGTTCGCGAGCTCCTTGGTCCACGGGATGTTGAGCAGGAATCGGTACGTGTGCGAGACGTGGCTCTCGATCTCCAGCCGCTCCTGCTCGTCGAGGCTGCCCTTCCGGATCGTCAAATAGCGGACCTCGTCGTCCGTCAGCAGCGGCTGCTCGCTGCCTTCGAGATCCTGGAACCGCGCCTCCGCGTAGCGCACCAACTCCTCGAAGTTGCCCTCGGCGAGCACGGTGGGCTCGTTCGATTCCGCGACGAGCTTCATGAAGCGGTCGAGTTCCACCAGCCGCTCCTCCTGTTGCCGCTTGAGCTCCGCCAGGAACGCGTCGTAGTTGGTCTGCCCGTGCTCCGCGAGGAAGTCGGCCCGCTGCCGCTCGAAATCCCGCTCGTGCGTGCGCCGAATGAAGGCGTAACGCTGCTTGATCAGTGCGAGATCGGGGGGGTACAACTTCTTTGCCTTGACCAGGACCTGCTCCCGCACGCCGACTTTGCCGAAATCGTGCAGCAGGCCGGCGTACCGGATTTCCCGCAGCTCCTGCCGCGAGAACGCGATCTGCTTGTACGACCCGTCCCCGGCACGATCCACGGTCTCCGCGAGCCCCACGGTCATGGACGCGACCCGCCCGGAGTGGCCGAAGGTGGTGGGGTCGCGCTGCTCGATCGCAATGACCGCCGCCTTCACGAAACCCTCGAACAGACGCTCGATGCTCTGATACAGCTCGCTGTTCTCGACGGCGACGGCGGCCTGACCGGCGAGCGAGGAGACCAGTTCCACGGTCCGCCCGCTGAATGGGATGACTTCCTGCTCGAAGTCCGCCGGGGTCCCGAGCAGGAGATCGGACGTCCGCTTCCGATTGATGAGCTGCAGCACGCCGATGATCTGGTCCTTGTGGTCGGACATCGGGATCGTGAGCATCGACTTGGTGCGGTAGCCGTACCTCTCGTCGATCGATCGGTTGATCGAGTACTCGACGTTGGGCGGGAGCTCGTAGGCGTCGTCGAGCACGAGCGGGGCACTCGTGCTGGCGACGTAGCCCGCGATGCTTGCCTTGCTGATCGGGATCGTGAAATCGACGAACGGGATTTCGGGCCGCGAGTGGTTCTGCGCGAGCTTGAAGCGGAGCCGCTTCGCTCCATCGTCCGCCGGCTCCACCAGGTACAGGCTGCCCGCGTCGGCATCCGTGAGGGCCCGGGCCTGCGACAGGATCAGCTCGAGCAGCGTGTCGAGATCCCGCTCGGTCGAGAGCGCCATGCCGATGCGGGTGAGCTCACCGAGTTCCTTCGTCCGGCTGGCGGCTTCATGGCGCGCCCGGGCGGCCTCCGTTCGCGCCGCCGCCTCCCGGTACGACGACCGGAGGGCGACCAGCAACTGCCGGGGGCCCGGCTCCGCCGGCAGGAACGCCGAGACGAGGTCTGGCGGCAGGCGCTCGGGCAGGTCCGTCTCGTCAGGCGCGCCGAGCGCCACGAACGCCCCGCCCCCGTTGACGAACTGCCGCAGGGCCGAGCCGGGGAACCGGTCGCGGCTTGCGGCGTCCAGCACCAGGGTGGTCGGCACGTCCCCCGTCGCGAGCTCCCCCGGCATCGAGATGCGCCGGGCCTCGACCTGCTCGGCCCGAAAGGCCTCGGCGAACCGCGCCGGGTCGAAGGTGGGCGCATGAAGCAGCAGGAACTTCACGGGCGACCTCGTGTCGAATCCGGCCGGGTGGTATCCTGCGGCGCGAACAGCGAATCGGGTGGCGGTGTCACGCCGGTCAGCAGACGGGCGGGGCGCCGGCTGATCTGATCGCTGAAATGTTCCAGAACGATGGCCGTGCGCAAGAGCCGCTCCGCGATCTCCTTGGCGTAGGCGCGGTTCTCGATCGCGATCTCCCCCGCCAGCTGGAGTACGCTGTCGGCGCGCTGCAGGGTGTGGCGGGTTTCGGCGAGCGTGACGATCACCGAGTCGTTGAGTGGCCCGATCCGTGGCTGCACATCCGCCATCAGCTGATCCGAGCGCTCGAGGTTGGCGGCCAGGCGGGTCAGCACGTCGGTCACCAGCGGGCCGTTCCGCGCCATGAGCCCCCGGGTGTCCTCGACCGCCGCGGTGGTGCGCACCAGCAGGGCGCGGGTCTCCCTGAGGGCCGCCTGGAGCTCGCCGCGCAGCTCTCCGGCCATGTCCGTCAGCGCGGTCAGGACCCCCTCCGGCCGCGTGGTCTCGATGGTGTCGCCGGGCTCGAGGTATGCCGGC
>JAOUDR010000659.1 GCA_029859185.1 Gemmatimonadota bacterium | reverse complement strand
GAACGAGACGGACGGCAGCGCGGCATAGCGGTAGTCGGTCAGCAGCAGCAGAGACCCCGAGTTCGACGTCAGGTCGCCGCGCACGGAGAACGTGCGCTGGATCAGGCCCTTGGTGGCCATGTCCACGCCGGGCGCGTTCCGGATGAGCTCCACCGGGGCGAGCGTCACCGCTTCCTCGATGGCCTCACGGCTCACGACGGACACGGCGGCCGGCGCATCCAGGGCCGTCTCGGGGGCGCGCGACGCCGAGACGACCACCGGATCCAGCGGGATGCCGAACGCGGCCAGCCGGAGCTCGACGCGGACGGTGTCGTCGGAGCGCGTCGCTCCGCCAGCCGTCGCCGGCCGATAGCCGATGCGAGTGGCGCGGAGCGTGTAGGGGCCGGCCGGGACGCGCTCGAAGCGGAATCGTCCGGCCTCGTCGGCGGGCTGGATCCGTTGATGGGCGCCCGCGGTGAACTCAATCCGCACGCCTGGCAGGGGATCGCCGGTCGCGGAGTCGCGGACGGCTCCCAGGATCGTGGCCGTTTGCGCGGCACCACCGGCGGGGACGACGGCGCTCAGGATGAGACCCACGACCAGGGGCCGGGTCATGTCGCCAAGATGGGGGCAGTCTGTCGGACCGGCAATACCTGGTGGACCGACGATGGGAAGCGCTGGTGTGGGGAGTCCCGGGCTGAAGCCCGGGCTCGGCCAAGCAACTGCGTCCTCAAGGACGCCCCGTCCTCGTGGATCACCCTTCAGGGTCTGGTTGCTCGGCCGAGCCCGCACTTCAGTGCGGGACACCCGCACGAGAGTGCAGAGTGCAGAGTGCAGAATGGGTTGAGCGCTACTGGGCGGTCTGCAGATCCCGGGAACGTACCAGCAGGGCGATCGCGGCTCCGACGCAGAGGAGGCCCCCGACCCCGAGCGTCCATGCCACGCCGAACCGATCGGCGGCCGCGCCGCCGAGGAGCGAGCCAATCGGCGCCATCCCGACGAAGGCGAACGTGTAGACCGAGATCACCCGACCGCGGAGTCCGTCCGGCACCAGGGTCTGCAGCAGCGTGTTCGTGAGCGCCGTGGTCGTGATCAGGGCAAGCCCGAGCACGGTCAGCAACAGCAACGCCACCAACAAGGAGTGCGCAAGGCCGACCGCCGTGACCGAGAGCCCGAAGAGCGCTCCCGCCCAGCCAACGACTCGGCCCATGGACATCCGGTGAGCGAACGTGGCCACCGCGAGCGCTCCGAAGAGCGCGCCCCCGCCCACCGCCGACACCATCCACCCGTACTCCCGTGCGCCCTGTCCCAGCGTGATGCGTGCCAATACCGGCAGCAGCGTGAGGGCCGGCAGACCGCAGATACTCATAATGGTGATGTTGAGCAGGAGGGCCCGGGTCCGCGGCTCGTGACCGACGTACCGCAGACCCTCGGCGATGTTCGACCACGCGGAACGCGGCGGAACGGCGGAACGACGGAACGGCGGTAGTCGCATCGCGAGCAGGGCCGCGATGACGGCGATGTAGCTGAGCCCGTTGAACAGGAAGCAGGCGGCGACGCCGACCACGCCGATCAGGATGCCGGCAATGGCCGGGCCGACGACGCGGGTCGCATTGAAGGCCGAGGCGTTCAGCGCGATCGCGCTCGCGAGGTCTTCCTTACCGACGATCTCGATGAAGAACGACTGGCGCGCGGGGATGTCGAACGCGGTCGCGAGCCCCAGCAGCGCCGCGAGCACCGCAATGGCGGTGATGGACGCCACACCGAGCCAGACGGCCGCGGCGAACCCGAACGCCACCACCATCGCAAAAGTCTGGGTCGCGAGCACCATGCGGTGCTTCGGGACCCGGTCCGCGATTGCGCCGGCGTAGAGCGTGAACAACAGGACGGGCAACGTCCCCAACGCTTCGACCAACCCCACGTAGAACGCCGAGCCCGTCAGGTCGAGCACGAGCCACGACTGCGCGACCCGTTGCATCCAGATACCGGTGAGGGAAACGACGTAGCCGGTGTAGAAGATGCGGAAGTTGCGGTGACGGAAGGCGGCGAAGGTCGGGAGCGGGGTGCGGGGCATGGGACGAAGATACAGGACGGGCAGAACAGAGACGGGCAGAACGGAGACGGACGGGGACGGATAGAACAGAGACGGACGGGGGCGGGCAGAACAGAGGCGGACGGGGGGCGAGGGCTATCAGCCCATGGATCGGTACAACCGCCACAACAGGAACGCCGCGCGCCTCCGGATCGGCTCGATTGCCCGCGCCTCGTTTTCGTCGAGGAAGTCCAGTGAGCGTGCGAGGAGCAAGAGGCTTGTGACTTCCGAGAGGGAGCCGAGCGAGAT
>JAOUDR010000658.1 GCA_029859185.1 Gemmatimonadota bacterium | reverse complement strand
CCATTGGTTGTCCTCGCCCTGGCGTGCCAGCGGCAGGAGATCGTCATCGATCCCGCGCAACTCGCCGTGTTTGCGCCGCTCCCGGCCTCCGTACCGTCGGAGGCCAACCCCGCCACTCCCGCCAAGGTCGAGTTGGGCTGGCGGCTCTACTACGAGACGCAGCTGTCCGCGGACGGCAGCCAGTCGTGCAACTCGTGCCACCTGCTCGATGCCTACGGCGCCGAACCCGAGGCGGTGAGCACGGGCGTCACCGGCGAGCAAGGCACCCGGAATGCCCCGACGGTCTACAACGCCGCCGGCCATATCGCCCAGTTCTGGGATGGCCGTGCCCCCGACGTCGAGGAGCAGGCAAAGGGACCGATTCTCAATCCGATCGAGATGGGGATGACCTCGCCGGACCAGGTCATGTCACGCCTCGCGGCCCTGCCAGGCTACCGCGACGCCTTCACCGCCGCCTTTCCGGGCGATGCGAACCCCTTCACGTACGACAATGTGGGAAACGCGATCGGGGCCTTCGAGCGGCAACTGCTCACCCCCGCGCGGTGGGACCGCTACCTGGAGGGAGACGCCGCCGCACTCACCGATGACGAGAAGCGGGGACTGAAGGAGTTCCTCGACACGGGCTGCCAGGCCTGCCACAACGGCCCGTATCTGGGTGGCCGGATGTTCCAGCGGATGGGCACGGTCCAGCCGTGGCCCGACGCCACGGACCTGGGCCGCATGACGGTCACGACGCAGCCGGCGGACAGCATGGTGTTCAAGGTCCCGAGCCTGCGCAACGTGGCGCAGACCGCGCCCTACTTCAACGCCGGCGCCGCCTCGACGCTCGATGCGGGCGTGCGCTTGATGGCGCGGCACCAGCTCGGCCGGGAGCTGTCGGAGGCGCAGATTGCGTCCATCATCATGTTCCTGGGTGCGCTGACCGGTGACGTGCCGGTACAGTATGCGGTCCCACCCGAGCCCTGGAGGCGCACGCCGCCAGGCCCCTGACGGCCATGCAGCGCCGAAGCGTCGTCGCGGGCAGGCTGCGCGATCTGGAAGGGGGGTCTTCTCCTAGACGGTCTCCAGGGCCTGTGCCAGATCGGCGATCAGGCCGTCTCGCCGCATTCGTCGCGCGTATTTCGCCGCGCGACGCGTTACTTGTGGCGATACGACTTTCGCACCCCGTGGCACCGTGGCGGAGGAGTGGCAGAAGCAGGAGGGGTGGGAGCGGTCATCGGTTCTCCAGGAATGTCATCGCTTCGCATCGCCCTTCATTGCTTCTCATCGCCCTTCATCGCCCCTCTTCCCCACCAGCCCATCGATCCGCGCCCCGAGCGCGTGCCGCTCGTCCCCCAGCTGGGCCACGAGATCGCGTCGCGACCGGAGCAGCAGGAACCGGCGGGCATCATCCCACGCCCCCCGCCACCGCTCCCGCACGACGAGTCCCAACATGCCCATGGCGGGCATCCCGAGCAAGACCACGATGGCAATGACGAAGCCCCATATGGCCCCTACCGCGTCTGCCGCTCCTGCCGCCCTGCCACCGCCACCACCCGGGCGGCCTGATGGGTGCCGCGGCCGCCGTGGCCGGGCAGAACCTCGGTGCGGGCCACCCCGAGCGATCGGTGCGCGCGGTGCGCGTGGCCGCGGGCATCGGGCTCGGCGGCGCCGCCGTCATCGGCGTCCTGTTCCTCACGATCCCGGGCCTCCTGCTCGGCATCTTCGGCATGGACGACCCCGACGTGCTGCGCATCGGCACGGAGCTGATGCGCTACCTGGCGCTCTCGGGGCTGTTCATCACGGTCGCCCTCACCTATACCGGCGGGCTCCAGGGCACGGGCGACACGAAAGGGCCGCTCTACATCTCCATCGTCTCCCAGATCGTGGTGCCGCTGGGCATCTGCGCGGTGCTGCAGGCCACTACGGGGCTCGAGCCCGCCGACATCTGGGTGGCGATCCTGCTGGGCCACGCCACGCGGTGCGGGCTCAGTGTCGCGCGGTTCCGGCAGGAAAAGTGGCGGAGGATAGCGGTGGAGATTGCCTAGGAGGCGGAAACGATGCAGCGGATCATTGGCGTGGTGTTCGCGGCCTTCGGGCTCGTGGCCCTGGTGGGGAGCTGGGGGGCGTACCGCTACGACACGCGTATCGTGCGGGAGGGCGCGCAGGCCAGCGCGCAAGTGACCGACCGGGACGTCGTGTCCTCGGCGGACGGCGGCAGCGATTTCGACCTGGACTACACCTTCATCCTGCCGGACGGCCGCCGGCAGTCCACGAGCCGCAGCGTGCCAAAGAGCATCTGGGACACGATCGCCGTGGGGCAGTCCATTACGGTCTTCTACG
>JAOUDR010000657.1 GCA_029859185.1 Gemmatimonadota bacterium | reverse complement strand
TAACAGAGAGATCTGCTGAGAGAAGTGGGGCCACTCCGCACGGAGTGGCCCGGGCTTCTTGTCCGACTCCGGGGAGAGTTGGCGCTCATCGGCGCGTTTGGGGGCGCCAGCGTCCGGTGGGGCTCCCGCAAATGGCTGGGGCCACTCCTTGTGGAGTGGCCCCGAGCACTTGTCTGGCGTGGCGGCCCGTCAGGGCCGGCGGGATCTTCAACCCCGGCGGCTCACCCGGTAGAGGAGCCCCAGCACACCAGCGCCGGCCGCGAGCAGCAGTATCGCGCCCGGCTCCGGGACCTGCAGGGTCAGGATGCCGACCTGTGCGGTGTGGGTCTGGTAGCCAGGCCCGATCCAGTGCGTGAGCGTCGGCGTCACGAGCTGGATGTTGCGCACGCCACCGCTCGTCACGGTGTCGAAGCCCGCCCGGCGCAGGATCGTGGTGTAGACGCCCGCGGCGTACTCCGTCACCGAGCCGGTCGTCCACAGCGTGCCCGTGCCGCGTGCCGCCAGCGTGCTGGCCTTGCCGTTGATGTTGTTGATGTACGCCTGGGTCTTGTCGAACGGGTTCAGCCAGTTGCTCGCCTTGCCCATCGCCGTGAAGCTGACGGGCGTGCACTCGAAGCAGCGACCCATCGCCACGATCACGTTCCAGGTGCCCGTGCCTTCGTAGGTGCCGGCAATTCCGGGCACCACGTACTTGGCGATGGCGCCGTACTTGCCAAGCAGACCCATGGCGCCACCGAACTGGTTCGGGCCCTGGTTGATGATCCAGGTGCCGGCCTGCTGGCCCTTGCCCACCTTGGTCATATTGCCCGGTCCGCCGCCCGCGAAGAAGCTGCCCGCATCGTTCACGAAGGTCGCGTACGTGTTGCTCTGCAGGTACGGGTAGTAGGTGGGCAGGAAGCCGGTGGTGGTGATGCCGAAGGCCGACTGCGGCATGATGATCTTGCCGCCCACGCCCGGGGCGGTCGTGGTGATCATCGAGGGCCCGCCCGCCCGCGGTCCGACCGCCGGCGCACCGGCTTGCATGACGGACTCCGGGCAATAGCGATAGCTCTTCGGATGGGTCGGGGTCGCCTTGTACGGCGTGGCGTACTGGCAGTCCTGCCCGAGCGGTGCCGCGGTGAATTCCGAAGCCGTGTAGGGCGGGGCCGTGCCGCTCGTGACGTCGTTGCCCCAAGCGTGGGCGATGAACGACGCGCTGAACATTGCCGGACCGGCCTGGGCGCTCCACGCGAAGCCGAGCGCCACGGCGCCAATCGCAAGCATTCTCGAAGCTCTTAACATGCTCTCATCTCCTCTGATTGCGTTCGATTATCGACCCGTGATCCCGCGCCGCGTTCCCCGCCGTAATTCCCCGGCCTGCAATGGCAGAAGCAGGTCGGGCGGCCAACATGGCGCGCTCCTCGCAGGATCCTCTTGTTGAGTATCCCCCGCAGCTCTCGGAAACGTCAAGCACTGTCTCGCATGGTGCTCGCCTGCGCAGGCCTGAGTCACAGCTGGTCCCCATGGGGAATCCCGTGTCAGCGCGTCGTGAGGCTTCATACCTCTCGAGCCGCTCGGATCCGCGCCGATCCGGTAGTGTCCCGTCCGCATCGCATGCGTCGGAGGGAGCGCGGTGTCTTCGTGCTGGGTGCCCACACTCGCCGGGAGCTATTACCGGAATCCCGAAGTCCTCGAGCGCGAGCTCGAGCGCATCTTCTTCCGCTCCTGGGTTCTCGCCGGACGAGAGGAGCGCGCGGCGCACGCGGGCGATTACTTCACGTTCGAGCTGGGCGGCGAGAGCGTCCTGGTCGTGCGCGACCGCGAAGGCGCCCTGCGCGCCTTCTACAACGTGTGCCGGCACCGGGGCGCGCGGCTCTGCGCGGACGCCTCGGGACATCTCCAGGGTGCCATCCGCTGTCCGTATCACGCCTGGAGCTACGCCCTGGACGGTGCGCTGCGCGGCGTTCCGTATCTGCGCGGAGACGAGGCTTTTTCGAAGGAGGCGTTCTCCCTGTACCCCGTGGCCGTCGAAACCTGGCAGGGCTTCGTGTTCCTGCGCCTCGAGCCGGAGGGCGAGGCGCTCCACGCCCAGCTCGGCGCGCTTCCCGAACGCGCCCGCCCGTTTCCGCTCGCCTCGCTGCGCGTCGGCGCCCGGGAGGAAGAGAGCGTCGCAGCCAACTGGAAGATCCTCGTCGAGAACTTCATGGAGTGTTACCACTGCCCCGGCGTGCATCCCGAGCTCGTCGATCTCGTGCCGTTCTACCGCACGGGCGAGGTGGACACGGTGGGATCGGAGCCGCCCGCCTATCGCGAGGGCGCGTGCACCTCGACGCGCAGCGGCACCA
>JAOUDR010000070.1 GCA_029859185.1 Gemmatimonadota bacterium | reverse complement strand
CGGCCAACGGCTAACGGCCAACGGCCAACGGCCAACGGCCAACGGCCAACGGCTAACGGCTAATTGCCAACGGCCAACGTACTGACCGCCTGTCCTACCGCCGCCGCCACCGTCCCAAACTCGCCATCCGCCACCGTGCGCACATCCAGCAGGATCCCGTCCGCTGCGCTCCGGGCGATGACCGGCGGATCCAGCGACCGCAGGGCAGCCCGTAAGCTATCCGGAGAGCGCGCAGGAACCACCACCAGCGTGGTCGGCAGGGTAGCTTCGGGGAACGCGCCCCCGCCCACGGCGGACTCCCCCGCCACCGTACTGGATCCGGGGATGCGGCGCGCGAGGCGGCGCGCGCGTCGCCGCAGGTCGGCGGGATCAGCCGTGAGCATCCGCAGGACCGGAATGTCGCGACGGGCCTGGGCCGAGTCGCGGTACAGCGCCAGGGTGGCCTCGAGGCCCGCCAACGTCACCTTGTCGGGACGAACGGCCCGCGCCAGCGGGTCCGCGGCGAGTCGCTGGACCACGGCGGCCGGGCCGACGACGATCCCGGCCTGCGGTCCCCCGAGCAGCTTGTCGCCCGAGAAGATCGTCAAGGCACCGGCGGCGACGCTCGGCCCGACGAGGGGTTCTCCCGCCAGGCCCCACGGGGCGAGATCGAGCAGCAGGCCGCTCCCCACGTCGTGCACCACCGGCAGGCCATGCGGCGCGCACAGCGTGACGAGTGCCGCCACATCCACCTCGGTCACGAATCCCTGCATCGCGAAGTTCGACCGATGGACCTTGAGCACGCACCGCACGCTCGGGCGCAACGCCGTTGCATAGTCCGACAGGTGTGTACGGTTGGTGGTCCCGATTTCCAGTAGCCGACTCCCGCTCTTGGCGAGGATCTCCGGGATCCGGAATCCGCCGCCGATCTCGACCAACTCCCCGCGCGAGACCACGGTCTCGCCATCCGCGGCAAGCGCCGTGAGGGCGAGCAGCACCGCGGCGGCCGCGTTCACCGTGACCAGGGCGTCTTCGGCGCCCGTGAGACTGGTGAGCAGCGCGTGGGTGTGGCGTTGCCGGGAGCCGCGGGTGCCCGGCTCGAGCTCGTACTCGAGGGCGCTGTAGCCCGCAGCCTCCCGCATGGCCGTGACGGCCGACTCGGCGAGCGGCGCGCGGCCGAGGTTCGTGTGCAGGACCACGCCGGTGGCGTTGATCACGCGCGTGAGTGACGGCCGCTCGCGCGACGCGAGCTGGGTCTGCACGGCCTCGACCCAGCCGCCCTCAGGCGCCGTTCCACCGACCGCGCGCGCCGCGGCGAGCACCTCACGCACCGCGGCGGTGATGACCGCTGCCGGCAACTCGGGCGCCACCCCGGCCGCGCGGGTCTCTGCGACGAGGGCATGGACGGCGGGCAGGCGGCGGCGCCGGTCGGTCATCGGCCTGGCGTTGCGGTCGTGTCCGGCGTGGTGGTCGTGTCCGGCGGCGCGACCGCCTCCGGAACGGCGAGCACCGTGCGGGATGATGCCGTGGCCCCGCTCAAGTTCACGGTGCTGGCCTCGAAGAGATAGCGCCCGCCCGGGGTGAGCGGGGCCGTCAATCGCACGATCAGCTGGTCGGAGAGCCGGGGCCGCTGGGCCAGCAGCTCGGCTACCCGCCCGGAGTCGGCCACCACGGCCTCCGCGGGAGCACCGCCTCGTTGGTCACCGGCGCGAACACGGGCGGCATCACGAGGTGGCCCGGCAACCGGCGGGGGCCGCACGTCACCACGGGCCGCCGCCGCCGTATCTGCACGCGGAGGAACCCTACGCGGCGCGGCGGTATCCGCAACGGCGGTCGTGTCCGTGACGGCGGTGGTGTCGGCGGCTGCCGCGGAGTCCGCGGCCGCCTGGCGGAGCGAATCCCGCGCGGCGGCTTCAAGGGTGCGCACCGAGTCGTAGACGGCGGTCGTCCAAATCGGCCCGAGCGCCACCGGGAGGGAATCCGGGAGCAGCCGCATCCCGACGATGCCGTCCGTAGTCATCGTCGGCGCGAGTGGCTGATTGAAGGTGAGCCGGACCGTCACCGAGTCCACGCGCGCGGCCTCACGCAGTTGCGGACCGACGGTATCTCGCGTGAACGCCCAGAAGACGCCGGTCGCGGTGGAGTCCACGCGCACGGTAAGGCTGTCGAACGCCTCGCGCCGATCCCGGCGCCGGTTGCCGTTCTCGTCCACCACGGCCACGAGCAGGTAGTCGCCCGGCGGCACCCGCGTGAGCCCGATGTCTCCGGCCGAGTCGGCTTGCGCGATGTAGGCCGTGGAGTCGTCGGTGATCGGGAGCGGGAACGCCTCGAGGAGGCCTCGTCCCGCAATGCGATGCGCGGCCCAGTCGATCACCGTGGCGTCCACGCGGGTGTCCGGGATGTCCGGGCCGGTGGAGAACACCACCTCCGCGCCTTCCCGCATCCGGTTGTTGCGCAGGTCGGCCACGTCGGGCAACAGCACGACGCGGTACACGGCGTTCTCGCGCCACCCTCCCTTGGGTTTCACCTCGAGCCGGGTGCGCTTCCACGCCACCCGAACCTCGTCGTGGCGCGGGGAGACGATCACCAGCTTCGCCATCTCCGTGGACTGGCGCTCTAGAATGACCTCGTCGAACGTGAACACCACAGCGTCGTCGAAGCCCGGTACGATGGCGAGCGAATCCGGTCGGATTTCGCGGACGACCGGCGGGGAGAAGTCCGGAGGACCGCCTGGGGGCTCCTGGGCCGCCGCGCAGGCGGTGGCCAGGACTAGCAGCCCAAGACGCGCAGCTTCTCGGCGAGGGTCGCGCGCTGCTCGCGCCACGACGACTCCTTGGCCCGCTCGCGCGCGACCACGTCGGCCGGCGCCTTGGCGAGAAACCGTTCATTCTCCAGCGTGCGGACGACCGCGGCGAGCTGGGTCTCGATGCGGGCCACCTCGTCCCGCAGCCGGGCACATTCCCGCGCGACATCGATGGCGTCGCCGAGGGGTACGAACACCGCGGACCCGTCACGCAGCACGGCGTGGGCCCCGACACCACTTGGCGCGTGGCCCTGCGTCAGGGTCTCGATCCGCGCGAGCCGCTCGATCGTGCGCTGCTCGGCGTTGCACCCTTCGGCGGTGTCGAGCGTGGCGGGGCGCACGAAGGTCCGGACGGTCCGACCCGGGGCCACGCCGTACTCGGCGCGAATGTTCCGCACCGCGCCGACCAGGTCCTGCACAAGGGCAAACCGGGCGTCGGCTTCCTCATCCCGTAGCCCGTCGTCCGCCTGCGGCCACCGCGCGCCCGCCAGCACCGGTTCGTGGGTGCCGGGAAGCGCGCCCCACAGCTCCTCGGTCACGAACGGCATTGCCGGGTGCAGCAACCGCAGCACGGTGCCGAAGACATGGGCCAGAACGGCGGGCGCGACGTCACCACCGGGCACGTCGCCGTAGAGCCGCGGTTTCACCTGCTCGACGTACCAGTCCGCCAGCTCATCCCACACGAAGTGGTACAACGCGCCCACGGCCTCGTTCAGCCGGTAGCGCTCGAGCGCGACTGTCGTCTCGGCAATCGTGGCCTGGCAGCGCGAGAGGATCCACCGGTCGGCCAGCTCGAACGTCTGTGGATCGACGGCAGACAGATCCGGGGTCCCCGGCGCGAGATTCGTGAGGATGAACCGCCCCACGTTCCAGAGCTTGTTGGCGAAGTTCCGCCCGGCCGCGAAGCTCGTCTCGAGATCGGCCGGATCGAGCAGGACGTCGGTCCCGATGGCCGCCCCCGTGAGGACCGTGTAGCGCAGCGCGTCCGCGCCGTATCCGCGGACGACCTCGAGCGGGTCGATGCCGTTCCCCAACGACTTGGACATCTTGCGATGCTGCGTGTCGCGCACGATGCCGGTCAGGAACACCGTGTCGAACGGCCGCTTCCCGAGAAAATGGTACCCCCCCATCACCATGCGGGCGACCCAGAAGAAGATGATGTCGGGGGCCGTGACGAGTGTGTGTCCCGGGTAGTAGCGCGCCAGATCCTCGGTCGCGTCCGGCCAACCGAACGTGGCGAATGGCCAGAGCCACGACGAGAACCATGTGTCCAGCACGTCCTCGTCCTGGCGCACGGCGCCGCCGCATCGTTCGCAGGTGCTCGGGGCGGTTTCGGCCACCGTGATGTGGCCGCAGCCCTCCACGTCGCAGTACCAGGCGGGGATGCGATGGCCCCACCAGAGTTGCCGCGAGATGTTCCAGTCGCGGATCTCGGTGAGCCAGTGCTCGTACACGGCGCCCCAGCGCTCCGGCACGAACGTGAGCTCCCCCGCCCGGTACGCGGCAAGCGCGGGATCGGCGAGCGGTTGCATCCGGACGAACCACTGGTCCGACAGCCGTGGCTCCACCACGGTCCCGCAGCGGTAGCAGTGGCGGATGCTGTGGGGGTGTGGCTCGACCTTCTCCAGCAGGCCCTGCGCTTCGAGCTGCTCCACGATCCGGCGCCGGGCCTCGAAGCGGTCGAGGCCGCGCAGATCGGCGGGCACCCGCGCCACGTCGGCCATTGTCGCATCCGCGGTCATGATGCCCGGCATCTCGCCGTCCGGGTCGATCATGCGGGCGATCTCGAAATCGTTCGCATCGTGCGCGGGCGTCACCTTCAGCAGCCCCGTCCCAAAGTCCCGCTCGACCACCGAGCTCGTGGCGACCGGGATGCGGACACCCGAGAGCGGGATCTCGACCATCGTGCCCGCGAGTCCGGCATATCGCTCGTCTTCCGGATGATGCACCACCGCGACGTCGCCGAACATCGTCTCGGGCCGGGTCGTGGCGACGGTGAGCCACTCGGCGGAACGGCGGAACGGCGGAACGGCGGAAGCGTCCGCCCCGCTGCCGCCCTGCCGCGCTGCCCCCTCCGCCCCCTCTGCCCCTCCTGCCGCTCCTGCCGTTTCTTCTGCCGTCTCCTCTGCCGTGCTTCCGGCCTTCTGCTCCGCCGCGTCACCCGCAATCCGATACCGAACATGGTACAGCTTGCCTTCCGTGTCCCTGAACTCCGCTTCCTCGTCGGACAACGCCGTGTGGCAGCGCGGGCACCAATGGATGACACGGTATCCGCGGTAGATCAGGCCATCGCGGTACAGGGCGACGAACACGTGGCGTACGGCCCGCGAGTACGTCTCGTCCAGCGTGAACCGCGTTCTGCCCCAGTCGCACGACGAGCCGATGGCCTTCAGTTGCTCGAGGATCGTGCCACCGGTCTCATGGACATAGGTCCAGACGCGCTCGACGAAGGCGTCCCGCCCCAGGTCCTGGCGTCGTTTGCCCTCCTTGGCGATGAGGCGTTCGACCACATTCTGCGTGGCGATGCCCGCGTGGTCCGTGCCCGGGAGCCAGAGCGCCTTGCGTCCTCGCATGCGCTCGAACCGGATCAGGAGGTCCTGGATGGTGTTGTTCAGCCCGTGCCCCATGTGGAGCCGGTCGGTCACGTTGGGGGGCGGGATGACGATGACGTAGGGCTCCGCGTCCGCGTCGTCGTCGGGCGCGAACACCCCGGCGTCGACCCACCGCTGGTAGACGGCGGTTTCGACGGCGGCGGGATCGAACTGCGGAGCGAGCGACCGCGTGTCGGGCATGGGATCGGACCCGCGCGGGGTCAGACGGGCCGCAGGTACGGCGCGGCCCGCTTGTCGGGGTCGCGGACCAAGATGCGGTTGACGACGACTTCGACCCCGGGGACGGCGCGCGCGATGTCGCCCGCCACGCGGCGCAGCGTGGCGTCGGGGGCCACGCCGGTCAACTCGACGAGCCCCTGATCGGCCACGATCACGTGCAGGTCCAGGTCGCTGGTGGCCTCGTCCTCGCGCAGGGCCGCCAGGACCAACTGCTCGAGGTCGGCCGGCTTCTTGGCGGAGCCCCGGCCGATCCGGCTGAAGGTGTCGCGGACCCGGCCCCGGTGCACCTTGCCGACGGCGCCGCCCATGGCCATTCCCGCCATGGCGCCCAGCGCAAACGCGCCGACGGCCGTGAGCACGATTCCCAGGATGTTCCGGTCCTGCGTGGCGTCGTCCCTCACCCTGCCTCCCAAAGTGGCATCCCCCAATGGGCCTGACTACAATTCGACTCCAACGTACGAGAAGAATGCGCAAAGGGTGAGGTCAAATCAACGGACGGATGCCGAGCGCGCACTGATGGCGGACACGATCACGATCACGCTGCCGGACGGCACGACCAAGGCGGTGCCGGCGGGGACCCCCGCCCGGACCATTGCCGAGGCGATTGGACCGCGCCTTGCCAAGGCGGCGGTGGCGGCCCGCATCGACGGGGAGATCTGGGATCTGGCCCGACCGATCCGGGGCGATGCTCGTCTCGAGGTGCTCACCGACCGGGACGCGGCGGCGCTCGACGTGCTGCGACACTCGGCGGCGCATATCCTCGCGACGGCGGTGCGGCAGCTCTTCCCGGAGGCCCACATCGGCTTCGGACCGCCCATTCAGGACGGGTTCTACTACGACTTCGAGGTCCCCCGTCCGTTCACGCCGGACGATCTGACGGCAATCGAGGCCAAGATGCAGGAGGTCATCGCCGCCGACTACCCGTTCGCGCGCGAGGAGGTTGACCGCCCTACGGCCGAGCAGCGGTTTCGGGACGACCCGCTGAAGCTCGAGCGCCTCGCCGAGCTTGGGGACGACGAGACGATCTCGGTCTACACCGACGGCCCGTTCGTGGATCTCTGCCGCGGGCCGCACGTCCCGGGCACGGGGAACCTGAAGTTCTTCAAGCTGCTGCACGCCGCGGGCGCGTACTGGCGCGGCGACGAGCGGCGCCAGATGCTCCAGCGGATCTACGGGACGGCCTGGTTCAGCCAGAAAGACCTGGACGCGTACCTGCACCAGCTCGAGGAGGCGCGGAAGCGGGATCACCGCGTCCTGGGGAAGCAGCTCGACCTGTTCTCGATCCAGGAGGCCGTCGGACCGGGGCTCGTATTCTGGCACCCGCGCGGCGCGACCATCAAGTGGCTGCTGTCACGCCTCGTCGAGGACGACAACGTGGCCAACGGCTACGACTTGGTCTACACGCCGAACATCACGCGGGAGGAGTTGTTCCGGATTTCGGGACACCTCCCCCACTACGCCGAGGCGCAGTACCCGCCGATGGCGGCCGCCGCCGGCGAGGCTGACGACGTGCGGTATCGGGTGAAACCAATGAACTGCCCGATGCACGCACTCGTCTACAGCAGCCGCCAGCGGAGCTTCCGGGATCTCCCGCTGCGGCTCTCCGAGGTGGCCAACGTCTATCGGAACGAGAAGTCGGGCACGCTGCACGGGATGCTGCGCGTGCGTGGCCTGTGCATGGACGACGCCCACATCTTCTGCACGCTCGACCAGGCCGAGGACGAGATCTTCCTCTGCCTCGACCAGGTCGACCGCCTGGTGCGGCAGACCTTCGGGCTCGATCTGGAGTTCGAGGTGTCCACGGCACCGGCGGACAAGCTCGGCGACGACGCGACCTGGAGGCAGGCGGAAGCGCTGCTCCAGCGCGCCCTGGAGCGCAAGGGCATCCCCTTCACGATCGACGCGGGTGGCGGCGCGTTCTACGGCCCGAAGATCGATATCAAGTTCAAGGACGCCATCGGCCGGATCTGGCAGGGACCCACGATCCAGCTCGATTTCCAGTTGCCCGCGCGCTTCGAGCTCGAGTACACCGGCGCCGACAACCAGCCGCACCGCCCGGTGATGATCCACCGCGCCATCTGGGGAACACTGGAGCGGTTCGTGGGCTGTCTGATCGAACACTTCGCGGGGGCCTTCCCGCTGTGGCTGGCCCCGGTGCAGGTGCGCGTGCTGCCCATTACGGACGTGCAGGCCGACACGGCGCGGGCGCTGCGCGCGCAGTACCGGAAGGCGGGGATCCGCGCGGAAGTGGATGACCGGAACGACACGCTGAACTACCGCATCAGGGATGCGGAGATGTTGAAGGTCCCGTACATGGCCGTGATCGGTCAGCGGGAGATGGACCAGGGGACAGTGGCCGTGCGGGTGCGCGGGGCGGGGCGGAAACAGGAGATTGTCTCGGCCGATGCGTTCCTGGACCGGCTCCGCGCCGAGATTGCGAGCCGCACGCTCGTACTCGGCGCGTCCGCTTGAGAGCGGCTGGACCCCACCATAGCTTTTCGATGATTCGGTAGGCGCGCGGGCGGCGAGTCCTGGCCCGGCGCGCCTGTGTGTGCACCGCTTGCCCGGGAGTTGGTCCCGTGTCCGATACACGCCGCACCCCCGTCATCGTTGCCGCCACCCGGACCCCCATTGGCCGGTTCCTCGGCGGTCTTGGACCCCTCACGGCGCCGCAGCTTGGCGCCATTGTCGTGCGAGAGGCGGTCGCGCGCGCCGGCGTGGACCCGGCTGCCGTGGACGAGGTCATCATGGGCCATGTCGTCCAGGGGGGCGCAGGCCAGGCCCCAGCCCGCCAGGCCGCGATCGGGGGGGGGATTCCAGGCGCCGTGCCGTCCATGACCATCAACAAGGTCTGCGGGTCCGGCCTCAAGGCCGTGATGCTCGCCGCCCAGGCCATCAAGGCCGGGGACGCGCAATGCGTCGTCGCGGGTGGCATGGAATCCATGTCGTCGGTCCCCTTCTATCTGTATGGCATCCGGGACGGCGTGAAGTTCGGCAACCAGAAGCTGGTGGACGGGGTGATCCACGACGGTCTGTGGTGCTCCTTCGGGAATTGCCACATGGGGAGCCACGCCGAGTACACCGCCACCAAGGCCGGCGTCACCCGCGAGCAGCAGGACCAGTTCGCGCTCGAGAGCCATCAGAAGGCGGTCGCGGCGATCGACGACGGCAAGTTCAAGGCGGAGATTGTCCCGGTGGAGATTGCCGGCCGGAAAGGGACGACGGTCGTGGATACCGACGAGCCGCCGCGCCGCGAAACGACGCTGGAGGCCCTTGCCAAGCTCAAGCCCGCGTTCGAAAAGGGCGGGTCGGTCACGGCGGGGAACGCGCCCGGCCTGAACGACGGAGCCAGCGCGTTGGTGGTCACCTCGGAGGCCTTTGCCCAGGCACACGGACTCACGGTGCTTGCGCGGGTCACCGCCTATGCCACGGGCGGGGGGGAGCCCAAGGACCTGTTCTTCGCGCCCATCGTGGCCGTGCAGAACCTCATGCGGCAGGCCGGCACGAAGATCAATGACTACGACCTGATCGAGGCCAACGAGGCGTTCGCGGTGCAGGCGCTTGCGGACGGCAACGGTCTCGGGTGGGACTGGACGCGGGTGAACGTCCATGGTGGGGCCGTGGCGCTGGGGCACCCGATCGGCGCCAGCGGCGCCCGCATTCTGACGACGTTGCTGTACGCCCTTGCCGACCGCGGCAAGCAGGCGGGTCTCGCAACCTTGTGTCTCGGGGGCGGCAATGCCGTTGCCCTGAGTGTGGAGCGCGTATGACGGAGCACGCACGGTCGGTCGAGCAAGCGGCGGTGGCCAGCCTCGCGATCCGGCGGACGATCGCGGTGGTGGGCGGTGCCCTGGTGGTGGCGCTGAGCGCGCAGATCAGCGTGCCGCTGCCGGGGACTCCCGTGCCGATGACGTTCCAGGTCCCTGCCGTCCTCATCGTCGGTGGACTCCTCGGCCCGGGGCTCGGGGC
>JAOUDR010000069.1 GCA_029859185.1 Gemmatimonadota bacterium | reverse complement strand
ATTCGGGGCACGGCGAAGTGGCGGACCGCCTGGCTCCGGAGCGCGGCGAGGACGTCCCCCGGGCGCGCACCGCGCGGACACCGCACCGAGCAGTCGTTGCACTGGTGGCACAACCAGATGTCGGGGTCGGCCACGAGCCGGTCCCGCAATCCCCACTGCGCCCACACCATCTCTTTCCGCGGAAACGCCTGGCGTCCGTTGGAGAGCTCGCAGACGACGGAGCAGGTGGCGCATTGGAAGCAGCGCTTCAGATCGCCGCCGCCCGCGTTGATGGTCGCCTCGACGAACGCGCGATCGGGGCGTATCAGATGGACCTCGGCCGTCGTCGCCATGCCGCTCAAGATCCCTTGAATGGGTTCAGGCCGATCTCGGTGATCTGCTCCGCGAACTCGTTGATGATCTCCGGGAGCCGGTCGAAATCCGCGATCGACAGCTGCTCGAGCCGTACGCGTTCCTCCTCGAGCGCGAGTTGTTTCAGTTTTTCCCGGATGTTGCTGCTGCGGGTCTGCATCAGCTCGCTACCGCGAATGAAGTGACACTGGTAGTCGTCACCTGACTTGCAGCCGATCAGCAGGATGCCGTCGTACCCGCGGGACAGGGCATCCGCGATCCAGACGATGTTGACGGAACCCAGGCACCGCACCGGGATGAACCGGATGTCGGCGCTGTACTGATGGCGGCGCAGCGCGGCGGTATCGAGCGAGGGATACGCGTCATTCTCGCAGAGGAGTCCGAGCAGCCGCGGCTTCTCCTCGAACTCGTCCGGGATATGGACGGCCTTGATCATCGAGGAGATGATGTCAACCGAGTAGTCTTTGAAGGAGATGATCCGCTCCGGGCAGGCGCCGAGGCAGATCCCGCACCGCCGGCAGCGGATGGAATTGAGCTGCGGTGTTCCCTTGGCATCCTCGTTCAAGGTCCCGAACGGGCACTCCTCGGTGCACCGCTTGCACTGCGTGCAACGCTGGAGGAAAAAGTCCGGATAGGACATGTCGCCCCAGCGCGGGTGCACCGCCGAGCCGCGCTCCGCCAGCTCGACGGCTTGAATCGCCTTCAACGCGGCGCCCGCGCCGTCCTCGCGCGCGAGTTGGGCGTCGAGGGGGCCGCGCACGCATCCGGCGGCGTAGATCCCCGTCCGGCGGGTCTCGTAGGGGAAGCAGATGAAATGAGAGTCGGGGAACTCGTGTCGCAGGGCGGGGAGATCCGGTCCCTGGCGGTAGTCGAGATTCAGAATGGCGGTCCCGTCGAGATGCTGGAGTTCTGCGACGGTTGCCTGGGCCGTCTCGAGCTGCGCGCCGGCCTCCCCCTTCGCGACCACCGCGCAGGCATCGTTGTAGCGTCGCAGCGCTTCCCCGTCCGTGGATACCGGCACCATGCCGGTTGCCAGCACGACGAGGTCCGCCTCGACCTGGATCTGCTTGCCGAGCAGGGTGTTCTCCGCCGAGACCCGCAGGTCGTGGTCGCCGACCACGTCGACACCCACCACCTCGGCCTTCGTGAAGAAGATTCCCGGGTCTTCCTGCGCCTTCCGATAGAAGTCCTCGTACTGGGCCGGCGTGCGGATGTCCTTGTAGAGGACGTACGCCTCGGTCTCCGGGTCCAGCTCCCGCGCGAGCAAGGCCTGCTTGATGGTCACCCGGCAGCACACCGCGGAGCAGTACGGCAGGTGATTCTGATCCCGCGAGCCGGCGCACTGGATGAAGGCGATGCGGCGTGCCGGCTTGCCGTCCGCGGGTCGGGTGATCTTGCCCGAGGCCAGCATCGCTTCCATCTGGACGTTCGTGATCACATTGGGGCTGTGACCATACCCAAGATGCCCCAGCCGGGTCGCGTCGTACGGCTTCCAGCCCGTGGCCTGCACGATGGAGCCGACGCGGCATGCCGAGCTCGTGCCGTTGGTCCGAAGCGTCACGTCGAACTGGCCCGGTTGGCCGGTGATGCGCTCGATCACCGTGCCGGTGTGGACCGTGATCCGGTCATGGCCCTGCACCTCGGCAACCTGCGCGGCCGCGTCGGATGCCTCGAGATCCCGGTACGGAGGTCGGTGCGGGATCTGGCGACTGAACTTCGCCATCCAGCCGCCGAGTTGTGGCTCCTTCTCGACCAGAACGATCTGGTAGCCGGCCCGGGCGGCGTCGAGCGCCGCCGTCATGCCCGAGACGCCGCCGCCCACCACGAGGATCGTCTTGTCGATCGCCTCCTGGAACGGCTCCGGCAGCTCGGCCTTCTGGGCGCGGACGATCCCCATGCGGAGGTAGTCCTCCGCCAGCATCTGGGTGTCCTCGTCGTTCGGCGTATGGGTCCAGACCACCTGCTCGCGCAGGCTCACGCGCTCGGTCCGGCATCCGTCGAACGTGAAAATCTCGGTCATGAACCGGGGCGAGCAGGCGGCCACGACGGGTGCCTGCACGCCGGCGAGAACGTCCTGCCGGATCAGTTCGCGACCCTCGGCCCCGCACAGGCAGGGATGGTCGCGGCACTGCGCGACCCCGAATTCGTCCGTGGCAACGGTGCGCAGCGCCTCCAGATCCAGGGAGGCTCCGATTCCGCATCCACGGCAGAGGTAGACGGCTACGGTCTTTTCCACGGCGCTACTCCGTGCAGAACTGCAGCGCCTTGGCCACGGCGCCGGTTGCGTCGCGGACACACGTCGCGACGTCGCTCGGCCGGGTAGCACACCCGGCGACGAGGAGACCACCCGATCCCTGCTCGCGGGTCAGGAAGCCGTGCGCGTCGGTCCGCAGTCCACCCTCGATCCGAATGCCACTCGTGTCCGAGGGCACGATGCCGGTCGCGAGCACCACCAGGTCCACCGGCTGACGCACCGGCTCGCCCGTCAGGGTGTCCTCCGCTTCGACCGCGAGCATCCCGGTCGCCGCGTCCTCGGTGATCTTCGCGACCTTGCCCTTGATCAGGTGCAGCCGCTCATCCGCCTGGCTCGCGGCGTAGAAGTCCTCGAGTCGGCCCGGTGCGCGGATGTCGATATAGAAGATGTAGATGTCGGCTTCGGGGTATTGCGCACGCACGTACCGCGCCTGCTTCAGCGATCCCAGACAGCACACACCGGAGCAATGGCGGAGGTAGTTGTCGTCCCGAGATCCCGCGCACTGCACGAAGGCGACCGATTGCACGGGCTTGCCGTCCGACGGCCGCACGATGTTGCCCCCGGTGGGACCGGTGCGGGTCGCCACGCGCTCCATCATGACGTTCGTGATCACGTTCGGCACGGTGCCGAAGCCGAGGCCGGCAATCCGCGCCGCATCGAAGGGTGCCCACCCCGTCGCCACGATGACGGCCTGGACGTCGAGTTCGACGGTGGCGGCCTGCATGGTGAGGTCGATGGCGTCGAACGGGCACGCGGGCAGGCACTTGCCACACTCGGGGCCGAGGCACGTCGCCTCGTCGATCGCGAGCCGCATGGGGAAGGCCATCTCATAGGGCTGGTAGATGGCCTTCGTGGACGTCATGCCGAGGTTGAAGTCGTCCGGACGCTCCACCGGACAGGCGTCCACACAGGCGCCGCAGACCGTGCACTTCTCGTTGACGCGGCGCGGGTGCTGGCGGATCCTGACGTAGTAGTGTCCCGGACCGCCGCTGATCTCCTCGACCTCGGCGAGCGTGAGACACCGGACGCGCGGATTCGTCTTGACGCGTCGGAGGTTGATTTCCAGTCCGCAGTGGGGCGGGCACATCTTCGGGAAGTACTGGTGTGAGCGGGCAACGCGCCCGCCGAGGAACGCCTGACGCTCCACCAGCACCACCTCGCAGCCGGCCTCCGACGCTTCCACGGCCGCGGTGATACCGCTGATGCCGCCGCCGATGACGAGGATCGTACCTCGCGGAGTGCCGGTCATGATGTGGCCTCGTCCGCAGCGGCGTTGGTGAACAGCGCGCGCTTGTCGAGCGATCCCTGGAAAGCCTCGACGACCTCGGGTCTCGCCCGCACGGTCGGCTCCCCGAAGAGGCTGAACCGCACCCACAGGAAGGCGAACCGGAGCAGGGCCTCGTCGTCGTACCGCATCTCTTCGACGAAGTCCTCGTCGACCTCGAAGCGCTGGAGCAGCGTCGAGTCGAACACGAAGCGGCGGAACTTGTCGAGGTCGTAGCAGGCGGTGAAGAACATGTGGAGCTTGGACGGCGAGAGCACGCCGCCTTCCTCGAAGAACTTGTGGAGTGTCAGCTCCTTGAAGGCTTCGCCCCACTGATCGTACGCGTCGATCTGCTGGTCATCCAGCCACGCGCGCACGGTCCATTCCTTGGCCTCGGCATGCCCGCGGCATTCTTGGTCGTGCAGCAGGAAGTAGAACCGCTCGCCCTGCCACCCGTCCGGCGTGTCCTTCTGCGCCGCGAGCCCGAGAGGGTACATCCGGCAGGGCCAGGGGCGGTCTGTGTAGACCCCGCACCCGCTGTCCGTGAGCATGGGACACGTCTTCTCGGCATCCGCGTTCATGCGGAGCACGACCACGGGGGTCCGCATGTCCTTCTGCACGGGCATGAGGGTGTAGCGATCCAGGAACTCACCCGATGTCATGCGCAGGCGCTGTTTGAGCCGGAGGACA
The DNA here is from genome assembly GCA_029859185.1 of Gemmatimonadota bacterium. Lineage (GTDB taxonomy): Bacteria > Gemmatimonadota > Gemmatimonadetes > Gemmatimonadales > GWC2-71-9 > JAOTWJ01. Next base: position 5,054 of record JAOUDR010000069.1, on the reverse strand, counting down.
TCATAGGGAGACAGGAAGATGTTGACGTCGCGGCAGCACTTGTTGAAACAGGGCACGCCGGCGTGACAGGCAAACGAGAACCGGTCGTCCGGCCCCAGGCGCGGGGCCTCGGCGAGCACGCGGTCGGCCAGCGGCTGGTGGGCACCCTGGTCGCTGGCGGCCCGGTTCGTGTCACTCATTGCTCGTCTCCTTCCGCATCCTCCATGATCATCTCGCGCGTCGCGGCATCCGACCACACCGGGAGCGGCAGCGGTGCGCCGGTCCGGGGGTTCAACGCGAAGCGGTACGACGCGCTTTGGCGGAACTGCGCCATCATCCACTCCCAGCCTTCCCGGTAGTAGGGGCAGCTGTCATCGAAGCACACGAAGAAGAACTCCTCGCTCCACGTCGCCTCTTCAGGGACGCGCCACTTGCTGAGCCGAGTGCCGCAGTGTGGGCAAGTCTGACGTGCCACGATGAGGTTCCTCGGTTGATTGGCAGGGGGTGTTGGCCGGTCCGGGAACCGTGCTCCGCCGCCACCCCTCACCACATCCATGCCGCCGTACCCGGCGGGCGTTTCGCCTGGAGCGCGCCCCGTGGCGCACCCGAGCCCGGTTCCCGGACGCCGTGCGGCGCCCGGGAACCGGATTGCACTGCTACTTCGTGATGTACTTCACGGGTCGTTTGATCATGTCCCACTCGCCCGTGTCCTTGTGGTACACGCAGTTGCAGAACGCCAACCAGTTGGTGTTGTCCATGGTCGGCTTGTCGGCGCGGAAGTAGTAACCCGGCCAGCGCGTCTCCTCGCGGAACAGGATCGAGCGCATATGCGCCTCCGCCTGATACATGCGGTGCACGTTCTCCCAGGCCCGCATCAGCTCGTGCAGGTTCTCCGCCGCGAGATGCTCCTTGTCCGTCTTGAGGAAGGCCATGAGTTCCAGGCCCTTCTCGAGGAGCTTGTCGCTGGTCTTGAACTGGCTCGACACCCCGCCCGCATACTCATCCATGATCTTCTGCAGCCGGTACATGAACTGCTGCGGGCGGATGTAGTTCGGATTGATGTCGGGATCCGTGGTGGCCCCCTTGTGCTTCTCGAAGGTCTCGAGGGGCTGGAGCACTTCCTTCAGCAGCCCGTCGATCATGGCCTGATCCACTTTGGGCGGCTCAGGGTGGTCGACGATGTAGGACAGAGCCGCCTTGGCCGCGATGCGGCCTTCGGCATGCGAGCCCGAGGAGAACTTGTGGCTCGAGGCTCCCGAAGCATCGCCGGCGGCGAACATCCCGCTGACCGTGGTCATGTGCGGGTAGCCCCAGAAATACTCACTCTTGGTCTCGCTGGTCTGGAGGTCTTCCGGACCGGACAGCCACGCGCCCGAGGCACCGGAGTGTGAGCCGATGAAGTACGGATCGCACGCCATGATCTCGGACGGCTTCTTGTCGGGCTCGACGTTCGTGGCCGCCCAGAGAATGGCCTGGGAGATCGTCATGTCGAGGAAGTCTTCCCACGCCTCGGATTCGAGCTCCTTCAGCTTCTTCTTGGCTTCCTTCTCGTCGGCGGCCTGGTCGGTGATCTTCTTGATGGCATCCGCGGTCTGCATGTAGATCGGGCTCTTGCCGTCCATCACGTCCAGCATCATGAGCCAGTTGCGGATGTTGGCGGGGGCCGGTTTGACCTTGCCGTACGGCTCCCACTTGTCGAGCTCGGCGGCATTGTCCTTCATGTAGTTGCCGCCTTGCGCGTTCGTGGCCATGGCCTTGAAGAGGAGGAACCAGGCCCCGACCGGACCGTACGCGTCCTTGAAGCGGACCGGGATGAACCGCACTTCCTGACAGGTCATCTCGGCGCCGCCGTAGATCGTGAAGAACGCGCTGGCGCCCGAGTTGAACGGTGGGTACCAGGAGCGCCCGAAGCCCTCGCCGGTCGAGCGCGGCTTGAAGACGTGCACTGCGCCGCCCATCGCGACGAGGGTCGCCTTGGCCTTGAAGATGTAGACCTTGTTCTCGCGCACGCTGAACCCGATCGCGCCCACGCACTTGTCGCCATCCACCAGCGGATGCGTGATGAAGACACGCTCGTAGTACTCGCCCTTGGCTTCCTTCAAGGCGTTCTTGGCGGCTTCCGCCACGATCACCTTGTACGACTCGCCGTTGATCATCAGCTGCCAGCGGCCCTCGTGGACGTAGTTGCCGTCCTTGTCTTTCCAGATGGGCAGGCCCCACTTCTCGAACAGATGCACCGTGGAGTCCACGTGGCGGGCGATGCTGACCACCAGATCTTCTCGCGTGATGCCCATCAGGTCATTACGGACGTAGTCGACGTAGTCCTTGAGGGTGTTGTTGCCGCTGTTCAGATCCACGTACTGGTTGATGGCCGACAGGCCCATGGCGACCGCGCCTGAGCGGTCCATGGCGGCCTTGTCGACCAAAGTGACCTTCAGCCCGTGCTGCTTGGCCCAATAGGATGCCTCCACCGCCGCGCCGCAGGCGGCCATCCCGCCGCCGCAGATCAACAGGTCGGTTTCGACCGTCACAGTCTCGAATTGCGTCATTGTCGCGACTCTCCTCAGAAGTTTCCGCCCAAGAACCTGGCGTCGCGCGCACCGCGCGGCCGGATTACAGCGTCAGCACCTTGTCGATCTTTACCTTGCCCCGCTCGGTGTTCAGCCCGGCCGGCTCAGACATCAACGTCGGGCTCTTGAGGTCCGCGTCGCCGGTGGGGAACTGATCGAACGGTTGGGCCATACCTTCCTGGACGCCGCGCCGGTGTGGGAACTTGAACCGCTTCGGCTTGATGCTCCGGTCGCGGAACTGGATGGTCCACATGATGTCTTCGCTACTGCGCATGGCGGTGACGCTCGCGCCCATGGGCACGAAGTCGGCGTAGCCGCGCACCTCGATCGCCTGGTTCGGGCAGATCTTGACGCAGCTGTAGCACTCCCAGCACATCTGGGGGTCTTGGTTGAAGGCCTTCATGGTCTGTTTGTCGAGCACCATGAGGTCGTTCGGGCAAATGTATTGGCAGGCCGTCTTGTCCAAGGCCTTGCAGCCGTCACACTTGTCCGGAATCACGAAACTTGGCATTCTCCGCCTCCGGGCGATTGGAAAAAGGTTGGCGCCACCTCGTATTGCACGTCATGCCGAGCGGTGGACCCAGGTGATAGGATCGGGCTCAGCGTCGGAGCCGTAGCCGTCCCGGCCGCCGCCGTATTCCGCACGAAACGACTCGGGATTCGCTGGTAGTGTGCTTGTTGGAGGGCTCGGGGTGGGGGAGGAACCGACGACCTCCGAGCGGAACTGCAATCTCGCGTGGGCGGGGCCCGCCTCGGCGAGGGGTGCGGCCGTTGTCGACTGGCCACTGGCACGTCCTGGAAAACGATTACGTGATTTCTCTCACGGGTCTACTAGTCCATACGCGATTTTTTTCACAGTTACTGATACGGCGCAATCTCCACCATGGAACGGCGTTCGTCAAGGGGATGTGTGATACTTTTCTCGATTCAATGCCGACCACTGGAGTCGCGTTTCACCTGGGAGTGGAAACCAGGTGTTTGCACGCGCGGGGGACGAGGAAAGCGGGCGGCATACGACGCAGCGTCGTTTGTTCGGGGAGGGGGGAGGGCACGGGGCGTTCGCCTGACATCCGTGCTATCTAAGGAATACTGCGACCGCAACGGTCGCAGCGATTGACCCGCTATCGGCGTGTTACGTCGAGGTGGGTGAGGTGATAGGCCAACTCCGACAGGCCCAGCGAGATGTGCTCGTTGCGGACGAACACGTTGGGGGGGACCGTCAGCCGGGTGGGGGTGAAGTTCCAGATCGCCTCGATGCCGGCGGCGACCAGACGGTCGGTGACCTTCTGCGCCGCCTCCACCGGCGTCGTGAGAATGGCGAGGCGGATGTCGTGCCGCGTGATATAAGAGGCGAGGGTGCGGGTGGAGCGAACCCGACGTCCAGCCACGAGATGGCCGATCTTGCGCCGGTCCGTGTCGAATGCCGCGGAGACGTTGAGGCCGTACTGGGAGAACCGGGCGTAGGCCATCAGCGCCGTGCCCAGATGGCCCGCCCCGACGAGGACGGCGTGGTAGGGCTGATCGAACCCCAGCACGATCCGGATGGCGCGGCAGATCTCGCACGCGTCGAATCCCACCCGCCCCATGCCCAGGAGCCCGATGGCGCCGAGGTCTTTGCGCACCTGGGTGGGGTCGATGTCCAACGCGTCGGCGATCTCGGCGCTGGTGACGGTTGGCGCCGGTCTGCGACCGCGGCCCTCCGAGAGGAACCGGTAGTACCGCATCAACCGTTCGAGGACCAGTCTCCGCAGGCGAGCCACGCGCAACCCCATTATGCGATTTTCATCACGATTGCCTGCCTGCACATTGCCATCGTGTTCGCGTTCCGTCAAGCCTCCCCGGATCGCCCAGCATGGGTGCGCCGTTACGAGCCGGTCGTGGGCTGGAGGACCGGCATGCCCATCGCCGGCCAGATCAACAGGACGAACAGGGCCAAGACCGCGAGGAGGAGCAGGCTGGCCGGGATGCCGGCCCGGAAGAACTCCCGGACGGTGAACTGGTTGCTGGTGTAGGCAATGGCGTTGGGAGCGGCCCCCACCAGGAGCAGGAACGGCATCCCCGCCGTGACGAGACAGGCAAAGAACACGACCTCGGGTGCCACGCCGACGTACGGGGCGATGACCAGGGCCACCGGCATGGTAATCGCGATGGCGGCCACGTTCATGATCAGGTTGGTCATCACGAGCACGAACGCGGAAATGCCCATCACGAAGACGAATGGCTGGGTGTCGTGGAAGAGGCCCAGCCAGTGGACGGCGAGCCAGGCCGCCGCACCGGTCTGCCACAGGCAGAAGCCCAGGCTCATGGCGCCGCCGAACAGCAAGATGATGTTCCAGGAGGTGCCCTCGAGATCCTCCAGCGAGACGACCTTGAAGAGGAAGAAGAGCACGGTGGCCACGAGAATGATGGCGCTCTTGTCGAGCGACGCGAGCGCGGGAACAAACGACCGCAGGCTCAGCGCCAGCAGCGTCGTGACGATGATGACGAGAGCCAGGACTTCGCCTC
>JAOUDR010000655.1 GCA_029859185.1 Gemmatimonadota bacterium | reverse complement strand
CGATAGAACCCTCGTCGCCGTCCCCCGATGGGAGGTCTGTCATGCGCCCCATCGACGAGCTCGATCGCATTGCGATCACGGTGAAATCGCACCGGCTGCTCAAGACGCTGCTGAAGGAGAACCCGAAGCTCGAAGAAATCATGCGCAACTCGAAGAACGAGATCGAGGCGCGGATCGGGATTCGGGAGTGGGTGCTGGACGAGTTGAAACAGCGCCTCCAGGCGCTCGCGTTCTACACCGGCCAAGCCACCGGCCGGGACGCGTTCGAGGCGCTGTCCTGGAGTGACTACGCCGCCATCCGGCTGCTCGACTACGTGGACCACGCCGGCCGCGAGTTCGAAGACCTGAACCTGCGCGGCGCCATTGCCGTGAGCACGCCTATCCGACAGCTGTGGCTCGCCGTGAACGGCGGCACCGGTGGCGCCACCCCGCCATTCTTCGAGGACATGCTGTACCTGTTCCGGCAGTTCTCGGGACGCACCGAGCGGCGCGTGCCCACGCGCGAGGAAGTCGAGGGGTGGATGGAGCGGTATCCGTCCGGTCTCGACCCGCGCATCGTGGCGCTGCGGGAGGAGAACCGCGACCGTATCATCGACGTGCTGATCGACGGCATGGCCCGCGGGGAGATCAAGGCGGGCAAGTTCGCGTTCGACCCGGGGATGTCGCCGGGGGACAAGCGGCGTCAGGCGCTCAGCTGGTGGGGCGATCCGCAGTTCCACCTGCACTTTGCCGTGCGGTCGCCCGAGCTGCTGAACGCGATGCTCGATCACTCGCTCGACCCGGATGCGATGAAGATCCTGTACCGGGCCCGGGACATTGGCATCCCGTTCTTCGTGAACCCGTACTACCTGTCGCTCCTGCACGTGCGCGTGCCGTACTTCGCGATCGGCGCGGACCTCGCCATCCGGCACTACGTGGTGTACAGCGCGCAACTCGTCGAGGAGTTCGGCCACATCCGGGCGTGGGAGAAGGAAGACGAGGTGGAGCCCGGCAAGCCCAACGCGGCCGGGTGGCTGCTGCCGCCGTACGACAACGTGCACCGTCGCTACCCCGACGTGGCGATTCTCATTCCCGACACGACGGGCCGGGCGTGCGGCGGGCTGTGCGCGTCATGCCAGCGGATGTACGACTTCCAGCGCGGCGGACTCAATTTCGATCTCGCATCGCTCGAACCGCGGGCCACGTGGCCGGCAAAGCTCGCCGAGTTGATGCGCTACTTCGAGGAGGACGCGCAGCTCCGCGACATCCTGATCACCGGCGGCGACGCGCTCATGAGCACGGACCGCGCCCTCGCGCGGATCCTCGACGCCGTGTACGACATGGCCGCTGCGAAGCGCGATGCCAACAGTCGGCGCACGGAGAGGTTCGCCGAGATCCAGCGCGTCCGGCTGGGGACGCGGATCCCCGCGTATTTGCCCCAACGGATCACCCCGGCCCTCGTCGAGGTGCTGGCGCGGTTCAAGGAGAAGGCCTCGGAGGCTGGTGTCCGCCAGTTCGTGATCCAGACGCACTTCGAGTCGCCGATGGAGGTCACACCGGAGGCGAAGACGGCGATCGAGCGGCTGTTGGCGGCCGGCTGGGTGGTCAGCAACCAGCTCGTGATCACCACCGCGGCCTCGCGCCGCGGGCATACCGCGAAGCTGCGCGCGGCCCTCAACGACATCGGCGTGCTGCCCTACTACACGTTCGTCGTGAAGGGGTACCGCGAGAACGCGTTCAACTACGCGCCCGTCGCGCGGGTCGTGCAGGAGGAACTGGAAGAGAAGGTGATCGGGCGCGTCCCCGATCGGTATGCGGAGACGTTGCGCGATCTGCCGGACCACGCCGCAACCCTGCTGCACACGGTCAGCGACCTCCGCGGGCGCGCGTGCATTCCGTTCCTCGCCACCGATCGCAGCGTGCTCAACCTGCCGGCGGTGGGCAAGAGCCTCACGTTCCGGGTGATCGGCATCACGCGCTACGGGCGGCGGATTCTCGAGTTCGACCACGACCGCACGCGCGCCCACAGCCCGATCATCGATCGCATGGGCAAGGTGATCGTGATCGAGCCCAAGTCGGTGGGCGAATACCTGGCGCAGCTCGACCAGCTCGGCGAGCGCACCGACGACTACCAGGGGATCTACGGCTTTTCCCTCGGCCAGACCGAGCCGCGCATGACGGCCTACGAGTACCCACCGTTCGACTTCACGGTGACCGACGAGCTGACCAACTTCGTGATGCCCGAGGACATCGAGCACGTGCCGCGGGAGCCGGGGATGGCGGCGTTGGCAGGAAGTGAATAGGGCGGTCGAAGGCGGTCGAAGGCGGTCGAAGGCGGTCGAGGCGGTCGGGGCGGTCGA
>JAOUDR010000068.1 GCA_029859185.1 Gemmatimonadota bacterium | reverse complement strand
TGCTGATCGTGCCAGCCCTGCTCTGGTCCGCGCGCGGGCTGACGGATTTGTCCCAGGCGTTCCGAGAGGCGTTCGATGAGCCCCTCGCCAGCCTTCGCATGACTGCGATTCTGGGACTACTCGTCCTGGTATCGCTCGTGACCTTCGTGCCCTGGAGGGCCGTCGCCCGGTACGAAGAATACCGCGGTTTTCACGCTGACTACCTCCGGCTGCAGGAGTCCGGCGAGTTGGGTCGGGCGCTGGTGCTCGTCGAGACGGATGGAGGGGCAGACTGGGGATCGGCGCTCTTTCTGAACTACCCAACACTCCCGGACGACCGGCCCGTGCTTGCCCGCGATCTTGGACCGGAGAGCAACCTGCGACTGATGGAGGCGTTTGCGGACCGACCGGTGATCCGTCTGCGAGGACGACGCGGACCCGGTGACCACGTGACGATCCTGGACCGCACCGCTGACCGAGTCCCATGATCGGCGATGCTGCAGCCCCGGGCTCTTCCTCTGTGAGGGGTTCGCGCTCTTCAGCGTCGGCACGCCGTGCGCTCCCGTTCCTGTCGCGCACCACATGGGTGACTGGGTTGATCATAGCCTGCACGCGTTGCCTGCCGGCCCAGGATGCGTCCGACTGGGAGCAACGGCGGGTGGCGATGGTCGACCTGATCGCCCGAGCCGGGGTGCGGGACTCGGCCACGCTCGCGGCCATGCTCCGCGTGCCGCGGCACGAGTTCGTCCCGGTCGAGGACCGCGAGCTCGCGTACGGCGATTTCCCGCTTCCCATCGGATACGGCCAGACGATCTCGCAGCCGTACATCGTGGCTTTCATGACCGAGCAGCTCCACCCGCGGCCGGAGATGAAGGTGCTGGAAATCGGCACGGGCTCCGGGTACCAGGCCGCGGTGCTCGGCGAAATCGGGTGCATGGTGTACACGATCGAGATCGTCGAGTCCCTCGCCCGCCGCGCGGCCGCGGTTCTCGCACGCCTCGGCTACGACGATGTCCACGTGCGTTTCGGTGATGGCTATCAGGGCTGGCCCGACGCGGCACCGTTCGACGCTGTGATCGTGACCGCCGCCGCGGACGAGATCCCTCCGCTCCTGCTCGACCAGCTCGCCGCGGGCGGTCGGCTCATCATGCCGGTCGGGCCCCAGGACGGTGTGCAGTATCTCACCGTCGTGGACAAGGATCGGGCGGGGCAGCTCACGCCTCGGGTGTTGCTGCCGGTGCGGTTTGTGCCTCTGATCGAGGGGAAAGGTGGTCGGCGGTAGGAGCCCGGTGGCGGGATAGACGGCCAGACGGCCAGACGGCCAGCGGTGGGTAGGTGAGCGGTGGCAGCGTGCCACCGATGCCTCTGCCCCCTCCCGGCTTTCACCCGCTGGCCGTCTGGCCGTCTCGCCGTCTACCCTGTCACCTCCACCCTACCACCCACCACCTGCCTCCTCCGCCAGAGCAGGTACACCGACGGAATCACCACCAGCGTCAGCACCGTCGACGTCACCATGCCGCCCACCATCGGTGCCGCAATTCGCTGCATGACATCTGCTCCCGTTCCGTGGCTCCACATGATGGGTGCGAGCCCCAGGATGATGGTGAGCACCGTCATGAGCTTCGGGCGGAGCCGCTCGACCGCACCTTCGCGCACCGCCACGGCGAGATCGGCCGCGCTGAATCCCGCCCCCACGACGCGTTGGCGCTCCTTGAACGCTTCGTCGAGATACAGCAACATCACGACGCCGGTCTCCGCCGCTACGCCCGCGAGGGCGATGAAGCCCACCCACACCGCGACGCTGGTGTTGTAGCCGGCGAGCCAGAGATACCAGACGCCGCCGATCAGCGCGAACGGCACCGACAGCATCACCATCAGCGACTCGGCGACGCCACGGAAGTTGAGGTAGAGCAAGAAGAAGATGATGGCGATCGTGACGGGCACCACGACGGCGAGCTTCTCCCGCACCCGCTGCATGAACTCGTACTGGCCACTCCACACCAGCGTATAGCCGGCCGGCAGCGTCAGACCGGCCCCGACGGCCGCCTGCGCGTCCCGCACGTAGCCGCCGATGTCGCGACCTTCGATGTCCACGAAGACCGTGGTGACCGGGAAGGCGTTCTCCGTCTTCACGGCCATGGGCCCTTGGGTGATGCTCACCCTCGCGACCTGGCCCAGCGGAATCTGCGCTCCTCCCGGGGTGGGAATCACCACCTCGCGCAGCTTCTGGACGTTGTCCCGCAGTTCGCGGGGGTACCGCACGTTCACCGCGTAGCGCTCCCGCCCCTCCACCGTGACGGCCGCGTCTATCCCTCCGACCGTCGCCATGATCGCATCGTGCACGTCGCCCGTGTTGAGCCCATACCGGGACGCCTTGGCCCGATCGATGTCGATGTCCACGTAGTAGCCGGAGACCCCACGTTCGGCGAAGGCGCTCCGGGTGCCCGCCACGTCCTGGAGCATCCGCTCGACACGTTCTCCGAGGGCCTGCAGGGTATCCAGATCGGGCCCGAAGATCTTGACGCCAACGGCGGTCCGGATGCCCGTCGCCAACATGTCGATCCGTCCCTTGATGGGCATGGTCCACGCGTTCGTGACCCCCGGCAGGCGTACCAGGCTGTCCATCTCCGTGATGAGACGGTCGTACGTCATCCCGGGCCGCCACTCCCGCTCGGGCCGAAGGGTGATCGTGGTTTCGAACATGTCGAGCGGCGCGGGATCCGTGGCCGTTTCCGCCCTGCCGGCCTTGCCGAGGACCCGCTCGACTTCCGGCACGGCCGCGAGCACGCTGTCCTGCCAGCGCATGATCTCGCGCGCCTGCGCGATGGACACGCCGGGCACGGTCGTCGGCATGTAGAGGATGGAGCCTTCCTGCAGCGGCGGCATGAACTCGCTGCCGAGCCGCTGCCAGGGATACCAGGTGACGGCGAGCGCGGCGAGCGCCGCACCGACGATCCACCATGGCCGGCGGAGGGCGATGCGGATGACCGGATCATACAGGCGTCGCAGGAGTCGGTTGAGCGGGTTCTCCCGCTCGCTCCGAATCCGGCCGCGCACGAAGTAGCCCATGAGGACCGGTACCAGCGTGACGGCGAGCAGCGCCGAGCCTGCCATCGCGAACGTCTTGGTGTAGGCGAGGGGCTTGAAGAGCCGGCCTTCCTGCTGCTCCAGCGCGAAGACGGGGAGAAAGCTGCACGTGATGATCAGGAGCGAGAAGAAGATCGCGGGTCCCACCTGACGCGCACTGTCTCGGACGATGTCCCACCGCGGCGTCTCCGGCGCCGCCCGCTCGAGGTGCTTGTGCATGTTCTCCACCATCACGATCCCGGCATCCACCATGGTCCCGATCGCGATGGCGATCCCGCCCAGGCTCATGATGTTGGCCGAGACGCCGATGAAGCGCATGATGATGAACGAGATCAGGATGCCGACCGGCAGCGAGACGATGGCGACGAACGCGGACCGGAAGTGGAGCAGGAACACAACGGTCACCGCGGCGACGATGAGGGACTCCTCGAAGAGCTTCTCGCGGAGGGTGCCGATGGCGCGGTGAATCAGATCGCTGCGGTCGTAGGCCGTGCGCAGTCGGACGCCGGCCGGGAGGCCGGCCCGGATGACGTCGAGCCGTGCCTTCACCGCCTCGATGGTCCGCAGCGCGTCGGACCCGAACCGCATGACCACGATGCCGGCGACGACCTCGCCCTTGCCGTCGAGGTCCACGGTACCGCGTCGGGGTGCGGGGCCGACCTGGACGGTGGCCACGTCGGCCACCCGGATCGGGGTGCCGTTCATCGTGGCACCGACGGTGACGTTCTCGATGTCGGTGACCCCCTTGAGGTAGCCGAGGCCGCGGATCATGTACTCGCGGCCTCCCATCTCGAGCACCCGGGCGCCGATGTCCACGTTGTGCGCACCGATAGCCTGCGCGACGCGCGTCACCGGGATGTTGAAGGCACGAAGCCGCTCTGGGCTCACCTCCACCTGGTACTGCTTCACGAAGCCGCCGACGCTGGCCACTTCGGACACGCCGGGGACGGCCGTGAGCTGATACCGGATGTTCCAGTCCTGGAGGCTGCGCAGCTGCGCGAGATCGAGTGAATCCGATTCCAGCGTGTACTCGAACACCCAGCCCACGCCCGTGGCATCGGGGCCGAGCGTGGGCTCCACCCCCTGCGGCAATTGGCGCCGGATGCCGTTGAGATACTCCAGCACGCGCGACCGCGCCCAGTAGATGTCGGTGCCGTCCTCGAAGATGACGTAGACGAGGCTCAGGCCGAAGAACGAGTACCCGCGCACGACCCGCGCACCGGGCACCTTCAGCATCTCCGACGTAATCGGATAGGTGACCTGGTCCTCCACGATTTGTGGCGCCTGCTCCGCGAAATCGGTTTGGACGATCACCTGCACGTCCGACAGGTCGGGGATGGCGTCGAGCGGCGTCTCGCGCATGGCCCAGACTCCCGCGGCCACGACGAAGCCGGTGGCCAACAGGACGAGGGCACGATTGCGGAGCGACCAGCCGATGAGGGCCTCAATCATGGCGGTGCTCGGTGGTGGGTTGGGGCACCGCCGTCGCCGGCTCGACGGCACCGTGCTGCATGCCGGGCATGCCGCCGCTGTGGCTCGCGAGCCGGGACTCCGCGTCCACCAGGAAGTTGGCCGAGGCGACGATCACGTCGCCTTCCGCCAGCCCCACGAGGACCTGGACCCGGTGGTCCGCGCGGGCGCCCAGCACCACTTGGGTGGGAACGAGGGCACCGGACGAGTCGCGGACGAATACTAGGTTGCGCTCCCCGGTGACGATCACGGCATCCGTCGGCACGACGATCTCGCCGTCGCCGGCGGTGGCGTCGAAGTACAGCGTGGCGAACATGCCCGGCTTCAGGCGGCCGTCGGGGTTGGGCACCACGACGCGTACGCGGTTGGTCCGGCTCGCGGGGTCCACGGTCGGGTAGACGAACGTCACGCGGCCCATCTGGTGCTCGCCCGGATAGGCGGACACCTCGATATGCGCCTGCGCCCCCTCGCGCACGAATTGGAGATCCTGCTCGAACAGCTCGCCTTCGACCCACACCTGGGTGAGGTCGGCGATGCGGTAGAGCCGCATCCCCGGCATGACCCGTTGCCCTTCGAACACGTCCTTCTCGAGCACGACGCCACGGACGGGGGACGCCAGCGTCAGGGTGCGCGTGACCTCCCCGGTCCGCTCGAGCTGTTCGATCTGCTCGGCCGAGATGTCCCAGTACGCGAGCCGACGGCGTGCCGCGTCGAGCATGGCCTGTGCCCGCTGCGCCGACTCGCCGCCGTCGCCGAGCTGGCGCACGAGGCGCCGCGCCGTCAGGAGTTCCTCCTGGGCGGCGACGAGCTGTGGGGCATAGAGCGCGAGCAGCGGCTCCCCACGCCGCACCGGGGCACCGGTGGCGTCCACATACAGGTGCTCGACGAACCCCTCGATCTTGGGCGTGATGTCCGCGATCCGGGGCTCCGCCGCCTCGATCGTGCCGACGGTGCGAACGGTGCGGGCCAACGGCTCACGACGGACGGACACGTACGTCACGCCGAGCGCGCGCTCCTGCGCCGGGGTGAGCTGCACGGTCTGGCGGATCGCCGCGCCGGTGCTGTCCATGGAGCCCTGCGTGCCGCCGGCCTGCATGCGTGCATGCTCTTCGGCGGTCATCCCGGCCATCGGTGAGGCCTCGTCTTGCTGCCCGCCGCCGCAGGCGAGGGCGACGAGCGACGCCAGCATCAGGATCCGGTTCATCGGTCACCCCCCGTCGAACCCGTCATGGCCTCGATCCCCGCCGTGGCACCCTGCCAGACGGCCGCCAGGCGGACCAGTTCGATCTCGTAGCGGTTCACGGTCATCTCACTCTCTACCAGCGTCATGTAGTCGGCGGATCCGACTCGGTACGCTGACAGGGCCGCCTCCACCGCCGCGCGGGCCTGCGGCAGGATATCGGTCGTGTACAGGGCGGTCAGCCGACGCGCGCGCTCGGCTTCGGCCCGCAGGAGGGTGATCGTCGCATAGGTCTCGTTGGCGAGGTCGCGTGCGGAGGCGTCCGCGGTTGCCCGCAGGACCTCCATCTCCCGCCGCAGCGGCAGCTGACGTCCGCCGGCCCAGAGGGGCAGGGACACGCCCACCATGATCGACACCATGTCGGTGTACTGCGGCCGCTGCCCGTATTCGACGGCGACCATGACATCGGGATACAGCTCCCGGCGGGCCTGCCGATAGCCCGCGTCCGCGGCGCGGATCCGTTCCTCGGCGGCGAGCAGCGCCGGTCGGCGCAGGGTCGCGAGGGCCATCAGCGAGTCCGGCGAGGGGAGGGCCTCGCCCGGGACGGCCAGCTCGACGGCGGGCACCGGGGCGGTGGCCGATCGGTCGAGCAGGGCGTTCAGCTGGGCCGACAGCGCGACGCGCGCCTCCTCCATCACGGTGATGTCCTCGACCATCCGGGCGATCGCGACCTGGGCCTGGAGGACATCCTGTTGCGGCGTCTCGCCTACGGCGTACCGCGATTGGGAGACCGAGAGGAAACTCACCAGGAGCGCTCGGGTCTGGCGCATGATCGTGAGCGACCGGTCGGTCGCGGCGACATCGGCATACACGCCGGTGACCCGCGCTACGAGCTGCCGCTCCACCTCGACAGCTCCGAGTTGCTGGGCATCCGCCAGGGCGCGGAACCGTTCGGCGTTGAAGCCGCGCTTGCCCGGCCACGGCAGCATCTGGGTGACGCCGACCGTGTTCATGGTCATCATCTCACCCGTGCCGAATCCGTCGAGCGGCCGGTTCATGAGGCCGAGCGTCAGTTGCGGATCGGGCAGGGCACCGGCTTGCGAGGGCCGCTGTTGGGCGGCATCCGCCTGCAGGCGGGCCGCCGCCAAGGCCGGATTCGCCGCACGCACGCGCGCCACCGCCTCGCTGAGACGCAGCGTGTCGACGGGCGCTTGGGCCCGCACGGGCAGGGGCAGTGCGACGCTGAACGCGAGCGCGCCTGCCAGGGTAGTCAGGTTCATCACGTACGACCTCTCCCCGCATGGCGGGGCCTGGAGTAGCTCAGCCGGTCCCGGCGCGCGAGCGCCGGAACGGGCACACTATGCCTGGAGTGAGGTCAGACCCTCGGGGGGGGCGTGGGGGGGGGAACCGGGATGCCTGGCGCCACGGCGTTCCGACTCGAGGATACCGGAGCCGGGTGCGCGCTGGCCACACGAATCGTCACGAAGTCCGCGGCGATGCCCGTGCTGGCCAGTCCGCAGTGCCCCATGTCCATGCACGTGGGCGGAGGAACCTGGAGCGCGCCCGTGCTCGGCCCGTCCGCGACCGGCGGCGCCATCGATCCGTGCATATGGTGCGCGGAGGACGCGGGACTCTCTTGGCGGCCGCTGTGGTGGACCGCCGCGCACACCACGGGGGCCGTGTTCGCGGAAACGAACACGAGCCCAGCCAGGAAGGCGGCCAGTGAGTGAATGCGGGTCGGACGCGTCATTGCCATTTGGTAGCTAGCGGATGCCGCGTGGCGGCGCAAGCCGGTCCGCGACCCCGCACTTTCGTTTCCGGTGCGGCGACCGATATTCCGGCATCCTGATTGCCCGCAGGGTGGCCGAGTGCTCATGCTCTTTGACGGACTACCGCGCCCAATCCGGCTCCTGCTGGCCATCGTACTGGTCGGCGTGGTCGGTGTGCTGGATTTCTGGACCGGGTTTCAAGTCTCGCTTTCCTTCTTCTACCTCCTGCCCGTTGCGCTCACCGCGTGGTCGCTCGGGCGCTCCGCCGGTCTGGCGGCCTCCCTCGTCAGCGCCACAGTCTGGCTCGTCGCCAACCATCTGGCGGGGGATCCGCTCGCCGGTTCCGTTGTCTTCCTCTGGAATGCCGCGATTCGGCTGGGTTTCTTCGCGGTCTTTGCCGCCCTGCTCGCCCAACTGCGCGCCGTGCTGGATCGAGAGCGGATGCTCTCCCGCACGGACCACCTGACCGACGCCCTCAACACCCGGGCATTCACGGAAGCCGCGAACGCCGAACTGGACCGCTCCCGGCGCTACGGGCACTCGTTTGCCCTCGCCTACGTAGATCTGGACAACTTCAAAGCGGTGAACGACCGGTTCGGTCACAGCACCGGCGATGCCCTGTTGCAGGCGGTGGTACGGACGATCCGCGCGTGTATCCGCCGCACCGACACGATTGCCCGTCTCGGCGGCGACGAGTTCGGTATCCTCATGCCCGAGACGGATGCGGACGCCGCCCGGCGCGCCACGGAGAACCTCCGAACGAACGTCTTGGAGGCCATGCGTGCGCGCGGCTGGCCCGTGACGATCTCCGTGGGGGTACTGACGTGTCTCGAAGTGCCTGAGAGCGTGGACGCGCTCGTGAGCCGCACGGACGCGCTGATGTACGACGTGAAGCGCGCCACCAAGGATGGGGTGGCGTACGCGGTCTACGAGGAGCGGGGGGTACCGTCCGAAGCGAGACGTTCTGGCACTGCCGGGGACCGCGTGTGACCCCTGTCACGGTTGCGCGTGTGGCGTATCCTCTTATTACAGAGGCGGTAAGGGCGTTCTCGCGGGCCGTCAGCCCGCCGGGCGCGAAACGTGCGCGCGGAGTCGTGGCGGGGGCCCCGAACGAGTAGGTTCCCGGTGCAGCGGCCCGTCGTTGGACACCACGTTCGGCGGGTGTGGCACCCGAAGAGGCGCAGGATGGCGTTAACGGTTCGAGCCAAGAACGTGCTCGCTGGGCGGATCCAGCCTGAACCCGGCGACGATCTCACCTTCGTCGACGAGGCCGACCTCGCTGTTCGCGAAGCGCTGCGGGACGACTTCCATCTCGAGGGGTTCCTGGGGCAGGGCGGGATGTCGGCCGTGTTCCTGGCGCGCGAAACCAGTCTCAATCGCCTGGTGGCGCTGAAGGTGTTGCCCACCCGATTCACACCGGAGGGCAGCAGTATCGAGCGCTTCAAACAGGAGGCCCTGATCGCGGCCTCGCTCGATCATCCCAACATCGTGCCGATCCACCGGTTCGGCAGCACGTCGCGCTGTCTCTGGTACACGATGAAGTACATCCGCGGCCGGTCGCTTGCGGAGTTGCTCACGGACCTCGGCCCGCTGGAACTGCACGACTGCTTCGGTCTGATCGAGCAGATTGCCGGCGCGCTCCACTACGCGCACCGCCGCGACGTCGTCCACCGCGACATGAAGCCCGCCAACGTGATGCTGGACGAGAGCGGCTGGGCCTACGTCTGTGATTTCGGGGTTGCCAAGGCGCTCAAGAAGCCCAGCCTGACGCAGACCGGTGGCACGCTGGGTACGCCGCTGTACATGTCGCCCGAACAGCTCTATGGCCAGCCGCTCGACGGTCGGTCGGACCAGTATGCGCTCGCGGTGCTCACGTTCGAGTTACTCACGGGTCGGAACCCGTTCACCGCCGAGTCGGTGGGTGAGATCGTCCAGAAACATTGCTCCGAGGTGGCGCCGCCCCTGGGCGAATACCGGCCGGACCTGCCGGGCCGCGTCGCGGACGGGCTCGCCCGGGCCATGAGCAAGCGACGCGATGACCGGTTCCCGGATGTGATCGAGTTCCTCACGTCCATGGGCGGGCGGCGGCCGCGCCTGTCACTCCCGACGCATCGGTCCGACGCCGGCATC
>JAOUDR010000656.1 GCA_029859185.1 Gemmatimonadota bacterium | reverse complement strand
CGCCTCGCAATGCCGGTTGAGCCGACGCCGGAGGGGATCTCGAGTTCAACGAGGACGGGATGTGCAGCTATCGCTTCCGGAACGCGGACCTCCTCAACCGAGCTCCGCGTGAGCTGCCAAGAGCGGGGTTCGCCCGCCCAGGAGGCTGGAGACCCTAGTACGACCAGAACGCAGGCGAGAAACTTGGGCGCTCCCATATTGCCGACTAACGTCCGCTGCAACCGGTTGTTGGACGGCATCCTCACTGCTTATCAGGACGTGCCCGAGTATACGAAAAGGCCTCTTCATGCACGGTCCCGTCCTTCCCCTCGATCGCGAGATAGACAGTCAGTTTGGCGTCGCCTTCACGGTGGAATGACATGCCCTCGAACTGGACGATCCCTTCTCCGAGGCCCACGAGCGGAAACTCGACGCTCTTCTGCTTCTCTTCCCATCCGACCAGGTCGGGGTTGAAGTGCTTCAGCCGCAGAACCAGGCTGCCGCTTACCTCGACGAGCGTCTGAAACTCATAGAAGACCGGCTTCCCGTCGCGTACCAGCCGATACATCCCCATCATCGCACCCGCCTTGGGCGGGCTCCAGATCTCTTCGGCCTCGCCACCAAGGGCCGGGCCCACCCAGTGACCTGCCAGCCATGCCATGTCGGCCAGCGTGGCTTGGGGCGGCTCCGCCCCGGGAGCCAGCTTCAGCGTGCGCTCCGTCACCCTCTCTTGCCCCTCCGCCGTCGCCGGCAGACAAGCCAAGAGCAGGGCCAGCGCCAGCCGTCGATTGCCGCTCGTCATGCTTCCTCTCCTTTCCTTTCAGTCACCGGCTTCGTCGAGCGTCAGCCCGATGTCGCGGGCCATGTGGCGGAGCAGGGTCGGCGAGATGCCGCGCCCGGTGTGCAATGGGACCGTGGTGACGCGGCCATCAGGAGACGCTCAAAGGGGATCCATCCGGGTGCCAGGCATGCCCGGGATCGCAGAGCCGCGCGAATCGGTTCAAAGGCTTGCCCTGCGACCGATGCCTCTTTGCAGTGCGTTCCGGTAGACGATGTCGGCGGCTACCATGTCTTCCATGGCGTGACCCATGGACTTGAATACCGTCAGCTCGGTGTCGGAGGCGCGGGCCGCAGCCTTGCCCGAGAGGAGAGCGCCGAGCTCGGTGCCCATCGCGGGGTCGAGTCCGGTCAACTCGCCGCAGCCCGTTGGCGGTGGTTCGAACGCCAGCCGGGATTCCACCACGAGCCGGCCCTGCATGACGACCTCGATGGGCAGTTCGCCCCCAGGCGGCGCATAGCCGACCGAGGTTACATGAGCGCCCGGGGAGAGCCAGTCGATACTGATGACTGGAGTGACGGAGGTGGTGCAGAGGCAGACCACGTCGGCCCCGTGGACCGCCTCCTGGTACGACTCGCAGGCGTGCGCGCGCACGTCGGCAGCCGCGAGCGTCTGTGAGTCCGTGAACCTGAGCGAGGCGATCCGTATCTCGTCGAACTCGCGAACGCGCGGAAGCAGCTTCAGGTGGGCCTGTCCCTGCACGCCGGCGCCAATGATGGCCAGCACCCGGGCGTCCCGTCGCGCCAGGCACCTGGCGGAGAGCGCGGCTGAGGCCGCCGTCCTCATGGCGGTGATGTACGATCCGTCCATGACCGCCTGCGGCGTCCCTGTTGCCGGATCAACCAGCGTGATGAGCGCCTGAATCGTCGGCAGGCCGCGGTCGCTGTTGCCGACGAAGGTCGACACGAGCTTGACGGTCATTGGGTGGCCCGGAAGCCATGCCGGTTTGAGGAGCAGATTTCCGGCGCCTGGCACGCTCACCTCGCTCCGTGGCGGAGCCTGAACCTTCCCTTCGCTGAGCGCGATGAAACCGCCCTCGAGGCCCTCCAGGAGCTCGCCCACATCAAGCAGCGATTCCACCTCGCCCCGGCTCAGCAGCAGCAGCTCCATGTCGTGCTCCTCGTAGGGCTCAGAGCCACCGCGAGCGCGGCACGCGGGTGCACCCGGCGCCCACGGCTCAGCCTACTCTGAGAACGCGGCCCGCAGCATCACGGCCGAGGTGTAGAGTATGACTCCGATCACCAGCCACCGCAGGATGTCCAGCGGCAACTCCTTGACAATGAAGGCTGCGATCAGCACGGCCACCACGCCGGGAATCGCCATGGCCACTGCTGCCTTCCTGTTGTAGGCGCCCTCACGAATGAACCGGAGGGAAGCGGGCGGCATGAGGAAGGCGCAGGAACCCATCATGATGGGGAAGGCGACCCTGGGCGACATGCCGAGGGCAAACACCAGGGCCATGCATGGAGCGTACAGCCCCACGCCAGCCGTCATCACCGCCCCGAGAAGGCAGTTCACGACG
>JAOUDR010000067.1 GCA_029859185.1 Gemmatimonadota bacterium | reverse complement strand
CGCGCCAGCAAGACCGTGCTGGATGTCGGTGTCACCCGCATCGGGGATGTGCTCGGCGCCGTGGTCGTGCGCCTGGCACTCCTCTCACCCGCCGCTGCGCAGATTCTCCTGCTCGTTGCCGTGGCCGTGTCCGGCGCCGCGGCGGCCCTGGCGTTTCGGTTGCAGCGCGGCTACGCAGCGGCGCTCACCCACGCGTTGGCGAGCCGGGCTGGGCAGTTGGACGACGTCACGCTGGAAAACGCCGCACTGGAATCCGCGATGATCCACACGGTGGGCGGGGCGGGCTACCTGCCGGAGGAACTCGGCGTACGCGACGCCGATCCGGTGCTCGACGCATCACCGACACCGGTACCGGCGGCTCCTGCCACGCCGACCGACCGGCGGGCCGCACTCCACTCCCATGAGCCCGAGTTGGTCCGCGCGGCCCTGCGTGAGGCGCCGCTGGGCCCGGCGCTCGTGGGCGAGTGTATTCCCCTGCTGGCGTGGGATGCGGTAGCGCCCGCTGCGGTGCAGGCGCTGCGCATCGCGGCCCCCGAGGCCGTGGAGCCGCTGGTGGCGGCGCTGCTCGATCCGGAGGAGGAATTCACGGTGCGCCGCCGCCTCCCCCTGGTGCTCGCGGCGGCCCCGCTGCAGCCGGTCATCGACGGCCTGCTGACCGGTCTCCAGGATCAGCGGTTCGAGGTGCGATACCGCTGCGGACTCGCGCTGCACAAGCTCCTGAGTGAGGACCGCGCGCTGCGGATCGACCCGGATGCCGTGGTTGCCGCGGTCCTGCGGGAAGTGACTGTGGACCGGCGGGTGTGGGAGAGCCACCGGTTGCTCGATCGGGACGAGGACGAGGAGTGGTCGCCGATCTTCGACACGGTGCTGCGGGACCGGGCGGACCGGGGCCTGCAGCACGTGTTCACCGTGCTGGCGCTGATCCTGCCGAAACGCCCGCTCCAGCTCGCCTTCCGGGGGTTGTTCGCCAGTGACACGCAGGTGCGCGGCACGGCGCTCGAGTATTTGGAGACGACGCTGCCACAGGCGGTGCGCCGAGCGCTGTGGCCGTTCCTCGAGGATACGCGGAAGACGGCGCCGCCCCGACGGTCACGGGAGGAGGTTGTGCAGGACTTGCTGGCATCCGAGGCGACCATCGCGCTCGATCTCGAGCGCTTCCGCCGTCCCTCCCGAGACGGTTAGAGGCGGGTCGCCGCCGCGAGCCGGTTGTAGCGCCGCCCGATGGAGACCGCGATCACCAGCCAGATGGCGATCAGGACGAGATTGACGTAGGCCAGCCGGGCAGCGGCGAGTCCCAGCAACCCAGTCCCGACGAACACCGTGGCGGCGCTGAGGAAATCGCCTGCCCGCTGCGCGAACGCGTCGGTCACTTGCTTTGCCTTGAACTTCTCTTCTCGCGTCGTGGGAAGGAACAGGGTGTGGCGCACCGTGTTGTTCAGGGAGTAGTCGGTGCTGTTCTCGAAGATCTTCGCCCAGCGCACGGCAGCGAGGAGTGGAACGAACACCATCATCCCGTAGCCGGCGAACGCGATCATGGGAAGCACGAGCAGGCTCCCGGACACCCCCAGGTACTTGATGAACCGCGAGACGAGGAACATCTGGATACCGAGCGTCAGCACATTGGTGGTCGCCAGGAACCCACCGTAGAACTGCGCGATGATCGCCTGTTCGCCGTCCGGTGAGGCAGCAACCTCGGCGGCTCGGCGTGCGATGAAGTCGCTGAGGATGATCTCGCCACTGGTGTTTACCCAGTTCAACAACAGGACGAGCAGCGCGATCATCAGCAGATAAGGATTCCGGAAGACGAGTGTGAAGGCCCCCGTCGAGCTGCGTGTATCTGGTTCCTCCGGAACGGGCTGATCGCGCGCCACGGTGGGGTGCAAGCCGCTCGCGGCGCGATACTGGTCATCGACCGTCCGGAATTCCCCGGTGGCTCCACGGTATTGGGTCGTCGCGGCGGGGAGCAGGCCGCTGGTCATGCCCGAGGGGTCTGCACCCTCCTCACGACGCCGCTCGCGTGTATCGACGACGTTGGTCAGGATGACCGCTAGGATCAGCGGGGCCGCGGCGACGAGAAATAACAGGCTGAGATCGAGGTGGAGTGCAGCCGCCCGTCCCGCAGCCAGGGCGCCCACGGCGGCGCCAGCCGTGGCGCCGACCCCGACAATGGGGAAGAGGCGCTTGCCCTGGTCGTCCGTGTAGAGATCGTTCGCGAACGCCCAGAACTGCGCAACGATCATCACGTTGAAGACTGCGAGAAATACGTAGAACGGCACCCCGACTGGCACCACAAGGCGAGCGAGGACGAAGAACGCGCCGAAACACGCGATGAAGACTGGTGAGACGACGTTCATCAACCGGCGGCGGGGCACCCGTCCCGCCAGTCTCCCGTAAAGGGGGACAACCAGCAGCAACAACATGGCTGCTCCGGCGCTCGTGTAGCTCTTGAGCTGAGCTCCGGTCAATCCCGACTCACCGCCCACGAGGATCAGTGGTTCCCGCAGCACCTTGGCGACGTTCGCGGACGCGAGAAAGAAGAAGCCTGTGACGGCCAAGAGCGCCGCGGTACCCGCCTCGCCCGGCCGCACGTCGGTGAACACGCGCAGCGCGCGGTCGAGCAGGGACGGCCGGGGCTCGGGCACGGTCACTCCGATGAAAGGGCAGGCACGATCTGCCCGCGATTACACGCTTCGCAGGCATCGAGCGCGTGCGGGTTGTGCGTCTCCCACCACCGCTGCGCGCGATCGCGGGTCCACCGCTCCCCGAGACCGAGCTGGGCCAACCGGGCACGGAGGTCGTCGGCGTTGCCGGGCCGGTCGGCCGGGTCCTTCGCGAGGCAGGCCAGCACGACCGCATCGAGCTCGGGCGGGATCTCCAGTTCGGTCCGCGTGGACGGCGGCGGCGGCGGTTCCTGGATATGCAGGTGCATCAGCTTGCCCGGACTCTTGGCTTCGAACACCAACTGGCCCGTGAGCAGCCAGTACAACACGCAGCCCAGCGAGTAGACGTCGATGCGCGCGTCGGCCTCGGGCTCGCCGAGCGCCACCTCCGGCGCCATGAACGCGGGCGTGCCCGCCGCGATGTTGGGCGCGGTGAGGGTGGGGTCGCCCGTCTGGATACCCTTCACGAGGCCGAAGTCGAGCACCTTGACGAAGTCCACCTGGATCCCCACCCGACAGGTGAAGAGATTCGATGGCTTGAGGTCCCGGTGAATCAGGCCGCGGGCATGCGCTTCCCCGATGGACTCGCATACCTGCAACATGAGGTTCACCGCGCGCTCTGCGGCTACCGGGCCGGATCGCTCCACCAGGTCCTCGAAGGAGATCCCGTCGAGCAACTCCATCACGTAGTAGAACCCTCCATCCGCGGAGAACCCGAAGTCGTACAGCTCGATGGTATGCGGTGACCGGAGCAGGGCGGCCGCTTCGGCTTCTCGGCGGAATCGCTCGACGTGCGTATCGGCTTGGTGCGTCGTGACGGCCGCGAGAAGGTCGGGCCGGATCAGCTTGATCGCCGCTTGCCGGGCAAGCAGGCGGTGCTCTGCGTGATAGACCTCCCCCATGCCCCCGCTTCCGAGCTTCGGCCCAAGCTGGTAGCTGCCGAGGGCCCGCGCGTGGTGCACCTGCCGACCGAGGCCCCGGATGATGCGGGCGGGCACGATCGCGGCGACGGCGCAGAGGTAGTTGGGCCAGAAGCGGAACAGGAAATCGGCCGCGGACGGGTTCGGCACGGCGTCTCGCGCGATCGCGACGGCGTACCACAGCGGGTCCATCGAGGCCGCGAGTAGCGCCGCGACCAAGGCCTTCCCCGGCGTGGCGGGCGCGATGGCCGGGTACATGAGGATGATCGCGCAGATCCAGCTGATGTCTCCGGTGAGCGGACTGGGCACCCACTGGTTCAGGAATCCGATCAGTGCCGCCGTGACCACCAGAAAGCCCAGACCGACGTCGAGCAGCAACGTAGGCCGATCGGTCAGTTGCCTCGCGAGGAAGGCCATTCCGACGGACAGCACCACGGCGGCCATCGCCACGGGCACGCCGGGTTGAGGCCAGACGCTCGCCTGCGCCAGGTTGGGGAGTCCCCCAAGCCATTGCGTGACGTAGAAGACGACGGCCGAGCCCCCCCACCCCGCGGCGAAGAGCAGGCTCGCGATGGCCACCCGCCGGCACGACTGGGCCAGGAGATCGGGTGGCAGGGACGTGCCCTGGCTCCGCATGGACTGTGACAAACGCCGAATGGCGGGAGGAGAGGTCATCGGCTCAGAATGCCATGCCCGTTCCGAAGTACAGACCCGTGCGCTCCGACGAACGCGCGATCGCGATACTCAGCACCGTGGCGGACTGCAGCAGCGAGATCGAGATGCCCCCGCCGAACGCCGTATGCCACGTGTCCGACGTCTCACCCGCGAGAAACACCCGACCGGCGTCGGCCAACCCGAAGGCCCCGAGTTCCCCCGGCAGGATCACGAAGAAACGTGTGAGGCGCAGGCGGAGTTCCGCGTTGCCATACGCCGAGGCGTCACCGGCGTAGCGGTGTTGCCGTCCGAGGCGTACGGAGGCGGCGTCGCCGATGAACGCCGAGGCGAAGAACGGATACGCCCCCCAGAGCTTCCGGCCCCCGACCCGCAGCGCGAGGGTGGGCTTCAGCGGCACACCCGAGGCGGATGCGTACGCGGCGATGCTGCCGTCCACGAGCCCGTACGTCGAGTCCACGTCCCACCAGGGCGGGATCACCGCCCCATCCACCCGTGCGTAGATCCCGCGCGTGGGATAGCGGTCGCTGTCCCGGCTGTTCCACTCGAGCCGGGCGCGGCCCGCCACCTGTCCCCAGTCGCCCGATCCGTAGGGCTGTGTGGCGTCCACGATCCGGCCGTCGCCGTCTCGGGTCTTGATGTACTCCACACTCGGCCCGAGCCCGAACTCGAACCACCGTCCGATGGGAACCGTGATGGCAGGCAGCAGGAGGTACTGCTGCTGGCGCACGCGGTAGAACTCTTCATCGGCCGCGTCGAGCACCGTTTCGTTGCCGGCGCCGTTGTAGCGGACGACCTCGATCCCGGACGCTCGGGCGTAGAGGACCTTGCGCAGCCGTGCGTTTTCCCCGTACGCCTCGATGTCGAGATCGGCGCGACCGGTCTGGGCCCCGAATGCCCATCCGGCCCGTAGTCGCGTACGGGCGGCGAACGGGTACTTCCGGAATCCGAAGTCGGTCAGCTGAACACCGGGCCCGACGAACAGGCCGACGTCGGGTCCGTAGGCCAGCCAGCCCGTGGGTTCCCATATCGATCCCCAGTCACGGTAGTACCGATACGGGCGGGTCGGCTGAGGACCTGCATCCTCACGCCGGTCCACGTTCGGGTTTCCGGGCCCGATGACGCGGTCGCTCGGAGCGGCGTACACCCGGAGCCGGCGGCCGGAGGACGAATCGGCGACGGTAGCTTGGCCCCCGATCACGAGTCGGACGGCCATGCGGCTGGCTTCTCCCCGAACCGTGACCTGGTCGCCCCCCCCGTGCAGGTAGATGCGCAGCTCCCGCGTGCGCGTGGGGTCGAAGGCGCGTCGGACGTAGGGTGATTCCGGATGTGCCCGGTCGGCGATCACGACCTCTACGGCCCCGTTCGCCAGATGCGTGATCGCGACGGTCTCCGCGGCATCCGTGGCGTGGAGCTCCGCCTCGGTCACGAGGGTTGCGCGGAGGCGTGCGGTGAAGGCGGGGAGCCGGTCGCGGCGCTGTTTGAGGGTAGTCGCCAATCGGGCACCGTCGATGGCGTAGGCTTCGGGTGGCAGCCGGCCGACCGCCGAGTCGATAACGGCATCCGTGAGCCGGTGCACCAGGTCGGCGGCCACGGAATCCCAGGCGGCATCTGGCACGTACGTCAGGAAGCGTCGGTCGAGTTCTCGTCCGTTCCAGCCAACGCCCACCGGGTTGCCGTACGCGGGCCCGAAGTTGAGCATGAACGGGACCGACAGCCGGCCGATGCCGAGCATGACCCCGTCAAACCGCGAGAACGCCTGATCGCGGTCCTCGGGCAGCGGCGTCCAGACATGGGGCGGCGTCTCCGAGAATCGCGCGAACGTCCATTGGCGGGGATGCCGGTCCCAATCGCCGATCCACACGTCGAACAGCCGCGCTCTGAGGAGCAGCTCGGAATCCACGAGGTTGGCCGGGCCCTGTGCCGTGAGCGCGAAGAACTCGTCGCTGTCGAGGATTTCCAGCGCGCCGGCGAACCCCGGCCGACCCGGCTCCACGATGGCCCGTTGCTCGATGTATCCCAGCATGTTCGCGAACCGCTCGCGATGCTGCCCAAGTGCCGGGTCGTCCGGGAGTACGACCAAGCGAGGCTCGGTGTGCAGCATGCCGGCCGCTTCCATCAGCGATGGCGTCACGGACACCGCGAACGGGTGCTGCGAGCTGATCTGGTCTGCGACGAGGTCTTCGACGAACGTCCCTGCGAACTCCTCCGAGAGCACATCCGGGACCTTGTCCACGGAGCGGAAGCCGTATTGAAATCCGTCCGCACCCCTGAATCGCAGCGACGCGGTCTGGAACCCCCCACCTGCGGTGGTCGGCGTCAGGCCCCCCGCGAACGTCCGGAGGTCGAGGATCTCCACGCGCAGTGGCACTTGCCAGAGGGCGCGGTGCTCCGTTCCGAAGAGGAGGCGGTGCAGCGCGCCGGCGGCGTACTTGGCGCCGGCCTGCACACTGAGGCTGTCGGGGCGCGCCGACTGCGCACCGAGTGGAGCGGCGGTGGCAGCGAGCGTGGCGATCACGGTGAGGAGACGCCTGGCGCCGCCCCGTTTGCAGGTACGAGTACGCATGGTACCCCCCCCTTCAACCCGTTGAACCTGTGGGATCGCGGGGCCGTCGTCCAGATGCGAGCGTGGGAAGGCAGTCGGGGGCCGGGTTGACCGGCCCCCGAAGTTACGGCGCTACGCGGCCTTGAGCTCGGAGGTGCAGTGCGGACAGCGTACCGCCTTGATCGGGATGCTCGTCTTGCAGTAGTCGCAGTCCTTGGTGGTCGGGGCGGCGGGCGGTGCATCTTCCTTGCTCTGGAGCTTCACCATGGCTCGGATCAGGAGGAACACGGCGAACGCCACGATCAGGAAGCTTACCAGGGCGTTGATGAACATGCCGTACGCCATGGAAACCGCGCCTGCCTCCTTCGCAGCCGCCAGCGTCGCGTAGGGACCGGCGGGATCACCAGACTTGACGACCAGGAACAGGTTGGCGAAGTCGACGTTGCCGATCAGCATGCCGATGGGCGGCATCAGCACGTCGTCCACCAGTGACTTCACGATCGTGCCGAAGGCCCCGCCGATGATGATACCGACGGCCATGTCCACGACGTTGCCACGCATCGCGAACTTCTTGAAATCCTGCGCCAGGCTCATGAGGTCCTCATCCAGGGTTTGAGGTGAGCGCCTAAGTTGGCGTTCATGCGGACGGGCTGCCAGCCCCCCCTCTAGTCTCCGCGGAGCGCCGCTGCCACCCGCGCCAGCCGATCCCGCGCTTCCTGGGCCACGGAAGCGAGCGTCGCATCGTCGCCGAACCGACCCGCCGACATCATCATCTTCGGATCGGCGATGCGCGCGATGCATCCCTTCCCGCCCGGGGCGACTTCCACGGTCACGTTGCAGGGGAGCAGCAGCCCCACTTCGGCGTCGTGCGACAGCGCGCGGTGGGCCAACCGGGGGTTGCACGCGCCGAGAATCGCGTACGGCCGGAACTCCACGTCGATCTTCTCTTTCAGGGTGGTGTGCACGTCAATGCGGGTCAGGATGCCGAAGCCCTCCGCCTTCAGGGCCGCGGTGACGCGCTCGAGTGCGCTGTCGTAGTCGCCCGCCAGTGCGACTTCAAATGCGATCGGGTCCGACATGCCTACCTCCGTGCGACGTTCAAGACTGCGAAAACTACATCGGAGCCGGTGGTCTCAAAGGTAGCGTTCGCGCAGCACCCGGACGTGGTGCCGCTCATGACCCGTGATGATGTACAGGAGTGCGCGGACCGAAACCTCCGCACCGTTGGCGCTGCCAATCCGCTCCGGGGCGTCATCGGGCAGGTGCCGGAACAGCGCCAGGGTGGACCCTCTGATGGCCGCGTGTTCCACCAGCAAGCTCTCGGGATTCCGCCCGTCGAATTGGGCGGGCGGGACGTAGTCGTTTTCTTCGAACCCCGCCAGCGGCGTCTGGTCGCCCCGCGCGAACCGCAGGGCGCGGTAGGAGAGAATCCGTTCGGCGTCGCAGAGGTGGCCCAACACCTCGCTGACGGACCATTTCCCGGGGGCATAGCGCGATTGCCACTGCGCGGCCGACTGGGGGCGCAGGAGCGCGACGATCTCGTGTTGCTGGGCCTCGAGCAGGTCCAGGACATCGCCATCGGGGACGGACGCGATGTACTCCGCGTAGAACGGGGAGAATTCCCGGGGGGATGGACGGGCATAGCGTGGCATGCGGGATCTCGTGTCAGGGGTTGCGAAGATAGTTGAAGCAGAACTGGTCGTGCGCGAGGGCCTCGTCCCGGGTGCCGAGGTGGTGGGTGGTGCCACCCGTCATCCAGACGACGTGATCGGCAATGTCGAGCAGCGCCTGTGCCTCATGGCCCGTGACCAGGATCGCACACCCATCGCCGGCGAGGGCACGCAGGTGATCGGCCACCGCCTGCCCGTCGAGGGGCGCCAGACCGCGCAGGGGCTCATCGGCCAGGAATACGGCCGGTGCGCGAGCACGGGCGAATCCGATCTCCGCCCGGCGCCGCTCGCCTCCCGACAGCTCGTGGGAGCGTCGCTCGAGCAGCGCGGGGTCCCTGAGCACCTCTGCCAGGAGCTCCGGCCGAGCTTCCGGAAAGCGCCGCCTCAGGGCGCCGAGCTGGCGCCCGAGCGTGAGTTCGGGGGAGAACAGGTCACGGTCTGGCAGGAAGAACAACCCTTGGAGCGCGAGCGCTGAAAGCGACGGGCGGAAGAACCGGTGGTCGCCGAGCATGGTAACACCGTTGTCGCTGCGGAGCAGACCGAGACCACAACGGAGCAGTGTCGACTTGCCCTCCCCGTTACGGCCAAAGAGCACCGTAACGGCGCCCGGGTAGGCCCAGACGGACGCGTTCCGCAGCACGGCGCGCCCGCCGAACTGCTTCCAGACCCCTTCGATGGCGAGGCGGGCGTTCACGGTGGGAGGAGGCATGTCAGGGCTTCGAGCCCCAGCAGGGGGAGCGCAACCAGGAGAAAGACCCCCCGGCGGCTCCCGCCGAGATTGGCGAGGAGGATCACCTCGTGACGGCGATGGACGTCGAGCACCGTGAGTCCCGCCAGTAGCACCGTGAGGGCCACGCTGGTCGTGAGACCAAGGCAGGCTGTCTCCGGGAGGACGGAGAGCCCGCCCCCCAGGACGACCACCGCGTAGAACGCGATGAACATGCGGCTGAAGATCCAGAGCACGGTCGCGCGCCGAAGCAACAGGCCGAGAAACGGTTGGGGGGGGACGAGCCACGGGAGGCGCATCGTGGCGGAGATTGGCGTACCGACCGGGCAAATGCAAGCCGACCCGTTGACGGGGTCAGCGGGTCGGTGAGACGGCGCGGAAGCTCGAACCGCTACCGGAAGCGCTCGATCTCCACGCTTCCGAGCGCCGCGTCGACCTCAATGATGAGTT
>JAOUDR010000654.1 GCA_029859185.1 Gemmatimonadota bacterium | reverse complement strand
CCGACTCAGACGAATCAACCCCAGCATCGAACTGGTGTTTTGGGGTACAGCACTGAGCCTGGTGGGTGCTTGGGTACCGTGGATGTTCGCCTCAAGTGTCGTTAACACAGTGTTCCTGTTTCTATTCGGCATGACCGCCATTGTTGGTTTCGGCCTCACTCAGCGAATGATCGCACGGGGGGGACAGCGCGCCGCTCGCGGTGTCGATCCGTGGAAGGCGTTCGTTCACTCCCTGAAGGCATCCGTTGCATTGCTTGCGCTCTTGGTGGGTGCGCTTGCCACAGCGACTCTCCTCCCTTGGCGACAGACAGACCTCGAGGGCCCGGAGTTCTTTCGCTACGCGGTTCTGTCAGCATACCTCGTGGTCGGGCTGATCGGATTCGTACTCATGCCGCTGCTCGTCGCCGCTCTTGAAGGTCAACCCACCGAGTCGGTTGATCTTGAACCGCCCGGCTCAGGAGCCTCAGTGTAAGCCAACATTGAATGGCACCGCACAAGGAATAGAGAAACAGCGCCGTACGCGGCGTCGGACGGGCGAGGATGAAGTCGAGGTTTGAGAGGAGTGTCTGGACGCCGTCGCTATGAAGCCATATCCGAAAGTGGAGGACTCCAACGAGGAGGTAGCCGAGGCCAACGTAGACGGCAAAGTGCTCCTCTGAGAACTCAAAGAAGCGCCGAGGACCACTTTCGAACCAACCCCTACGGACTTGGGTCATATCGCAGCGCCTCCTCGGGTACCTCTGGGCCGACCCGATCCAAACGTGCGCTCCAGCACCCCGGCCGGCAATACCCTACTACCGCTGCTAGGGGGGGACGTTTCGTCCGGCTGCGGGCAGGGGGGCGGGCCTTCCGGGTGAGCGGGCCGGAGTATTTCACGTTCCACACTCCCCGTCCGGATCAGCGGGTGCTGTTTGGGGGTGGTTTGGATCGGCCCTTTGGCCGCTCTTCGGGGGTTCTTGACCGCGTTCCGCTGGCGCTAACTCGTTGTCCTGCCTACTTTCCCCGGCGTTCACGCAACCGCCCGAGTCTTGTGGTCGTCGGTTCGATTCCGACCGGTGGCTCTGACCGAGACCGCGGCGCCGTTCCCGCGCCGCGGTCGCGTTTTTCACCCCCACTCCGAGTGTTTCGTGCTACGACGTTCCCGCTTTGCGATTGCCGTGGCCCTCGTTGGCGCCGCGTGCGCCCCCGGCCAGCCCGCCGCCAGTCCCACTCCTGATCCGGCCGCCCCGATTTCCGGGCGCGTCGTGCGCACGGACCCGGGGATCACGGCGGAGGATCTCCGCCAGCGCCTGTACACCTTTGCGGACGACTCCATGCTGGGCCGAGAGTCGGGCACGATCGGGAACGTGAAGGCCACCGATTACCTGGCGGCGGAGTTGCGCCGGATCGGCGTCGAGCCGGCCGGCGAGAACGGCACGTATTTCCAGACCCTGCCGTTCTATCGTGTGGCCCGGGACACGACGGCGACCATTGCGGTCAACGGGCAGGCGCTCGTGGTGGACCAGGACTACATCGTCTTCCCCAGCGGCGAGTCGTTCGGGGGCAACGCCGACCTGGACGGCGTGCAGGTCGTCTACGGGGGCCCCATGGGCGACGCCAACGCGCTGGGCCCCGAGCAGGCGAAGGGCCGGTTCGTCATCTTCGGACCGCCCACGGCTCCCATGGCCGTCGAGCAGGAAATCGCGGCGATGCCGCGCCGCTATGCCGATGCGGTCGGCATCGCCTTTGCCTTCCTCGAGTTCGTGCCGGGACCGGCCCGCGAGTTCCTCACCGGCCCCCAGATGAAGGTCGGCATGGAGGCCGAGGAGGGACCGGTGGGTCTGCTGATTACCACGCAGGCCGCGGCGAAGATGCTCGGGACGCCAATGGGTGGAGCGACGGTTGGGCAGGGCGCGGGCGTGCTTGGCGGGAACGTGCGGTTTTCAGAGACCGCGGTCGAGACCCCGGCACGGAACGTCGTTGGCGTCGTGCGCGGCAGTGACCCCGCACTCTCCCACCAGTACGTGGCGATCGGTGCCCACTCCGATCACGTCGGCATCAGCAGCCGCGTGGTGGATCACGACTCGCTGCGAGCCTACAATCGGGTAATCCGACCCCAAGGAGCGGAGGACCAGCCTCGCACCCCCCGGCCCGACGAGCAGGCCCGGATCCGGGCGCTGCTGGAAGCGGCGCGCCGGACCGGCTACCCCCGCCCGGATTCGATCAACAACGGCGCCGACGACGACGGCTCCGGGTCCATGACCGTGCTGGAGCTTGCCGAAGCCTTTGCCAAGACGCCCGAGAAACCCAGGCGCTCGATTCTCTTCGTGTGGCACACGGGCGAAGAAAAAGGTCTGCTGGGCGCCGC
>JAOUDR010000066.1 GCA_029859185.1 Gemmatimonadota bacterium | reverse complement strand
GCCGCGCGAGCGGATCTTCGCGGGATCCAGCCAGACCCGCATCCCGAAGTCCTTGGCGCCGAACACATAGACCTCGCCCACACCGTCGACGCGGGCAAGCACGTCCTTGATCTGGGTCGTGGCATAGTTGGAGAGGAAGATGTCGTCGTAGCGCCCGTCGGGCGCATCGAGCGTGACGGCGAGCACCATCTGCGTCGACTGCTTCGCGACCTTCACCCCTTGCCGCTTGACCTCATCGGGCAGCAGGGGCAGCGCAATGGACACGCGGTTCTGCACGAGCACCGCCGCCATGTCAGGATCGGTTCCGATCTTGAACGTGACGGTGAGGTCCATATTACCTTCGTTCGTGCTCTTCGAGGACATGTAGATCATGTCCTCCACGCCGTTCACCTCCTGCTCGATCGGGCTCGTGACGGTTTCTTCGACCACCTGGGCGTTGGCCCCGGGAAACGAGGCGGTGACCTTGACGGTCGGCGGGGTGATGTCCGGCATGCTCGCGATCGGCAGGAGCGGAATGGAGATCACGCCCATGATCACGATCACGATGGAAATGACCATCGCGAAGATCGGCCGCTTGATGAACAACGCGCTGAGCGCGCCCATTGCTCAGCTCCCCTCTGCAGCCGCTGGCGTGACCGGGAACCCCGGCCGAGCCCGCAGCAGCCCGTCCACGATGTACCGCTCCGTGCCCTGCAGTCCTCCTTCGACGACGATCGTGCCGCCGTCCTGGACCGGCCCCAGGGTCACGTACCGCCGCTCCACCACGTTCTGGTCGTCGAGCACCAGCAGGTACTTCCCGCCGATATCCGCCCCGATCGCGCGCTCCGAGACCACCAGCGTGCTGTCGTACTGGCCCACGACGACCCGCACCCGTACGAACAGACCCGGAAAGAGCCGCAGGCCGGTGTTCGGGAGCACCGCGCGGAGGGCGATGGTGCCCGTCGCGGGATCCACCGTGTTGTCGATGAAGTCGATGCGGCCCTCGTAGGGGAAGTTGGTATCCGCCGCGGTGCCGACGAACACCATGCCAACCTGGCCCTCCCCGACGACCTGCGTCGGCGTCTCGCGTCGCACCGCCTGCCGGGCGAGCATCTGGAGCACGAGCTGCTCGGGCGCATCGAAGTAGACCCAGATGGGCTGCACGCGCGACACCGTCGTGAGCAGCGTCGGCTCGCCCACCCCAACGAGGTTGCCCAGATCCACGAAGTTCCGGCTCACGGTCCCGTTCACGGGCGACCGGACGCGGGTGTAGCCGAGATTGATCGTCGCCTGCGTGAGCTGCGCCTCCGCCGACTGGACGGCCGCCGATGCCTGGTCGCGGGTTGCCTGCGCGCGGTCGAGGTCCTGCTGACTCACGGCGTTGGTTTGAATCGCCAGGTTGATCCGGTCCAGATCGGACACGGCCCGTGCCAGCTCGCTCCGGGCGGACGCGAGGCGCGCCTCGGCCTCCTGGTGCGCGGCCTCGTACGGCTCCGGCTCGATCACGAAGAGCACCTGCCCCTTCTGGACCATGCCGCTGGGCTGGAACTGCATTTGCTGGAGCGTGCCGGGGACCCGGGCGCGGACCTCGGCGAACTCGATGGCCCGCGTGTTCCCCGAAAACTCGGCGTAGTACTCGACGGTCCGGCGCTCCGGCATAGCCACCCCGACCTCGGGTGGCGGCGGGCCCTCGGCACCCCCGCCACAGGCCGCGAGCCCCACGCCCACGAGCACGACGGCCGACCGTGACATCCTCGTCGCGCTCATCGCCCGCCTCCCCCGTCGGTCGGTGTGGGTGTGCCTGCCGCCTGGTCGGGCGCGACCCCGGCCTCGTCCGTCTGCCATCCGCCACCGAGTGCCCGGTTGAGCACGATGAGATTCTGCACCACCAGCCCCTCGCTCTCCGCCAACAGGTCCTGCTGCTGGAACAGCGATCGCTGCGTGTCCAGCAGATTCTGGAAGTTCGTCAACCCTGACAGATACTGGGTGCGGACCAGCGCCACGGCCCGACCGCTGGCGTCCACCGCCTCACGCAGGCGATCACGCCGCAAACGTTCCCGATCGTAGGCCACCAGCGCGTCTTCGAGCTCCTCGAGCGCCGACAGCACGGTCTGCTGATAGGCGATCAGCGCCTGCTGCATGCGGGCTTCCTGGACGCGGATGTTGCTGCGGATCTGTCCGCCCCGGAAGATGTCCCAGCGGAACCCCGGCACGATGCCCCAGCCGACCGATCCGCCCGTGAACAGGTTGGACAGCGTGCCGGTCACCGCTTCGATGAAGCCCGAGATCGAGAACGACGGGTAGAGGTCCGCCGTCGCGACGCCCACCAGCGCCGTCTGGGCGGCCAGCGCACGCTCGGCCCGGCGGATGTCCGGGCGGCGACGGAGCAGGTCCGCCGGCACTCCGGTCGTGATGTCGGCCGGGGCGGTGGGAAGCGGGGGCGGGCCCTCCACCGCCAGCTCCGCGTGCAGCGCCCCCGGTTGTTCGCCGAGCAGCACGGCCAGTCGGTTGAGGGCCGCGTTGAGCGCCGTCTCGAGCTGGGGGATCACGGACTCCGTCTGCGCCAGGTTCTGCTCGGCCTGGGCCACGTCCAGCGCCGAGGTCAGTCCGGCGCGGTAGCGATCGCGGGTGAGCTGGACACTCTCCCGCTGACCCTCGACGTTCTGCCTCGCGTAGTCGAGTCGCTCCTGGAGGGAGCGGACCTCCACGTAGTTCGCGGCGACCTCCGCGTACAGCGACACCTGGACGTCGCGATAATCCTCGATGGACGCCTGGAACTGGGCGGTGGCCGCCTCGATGCTGCGCCTGATGCGGCCGAAGAGATCGATCTCCCAGCCGACGGCCGCTCGCGTCTCCCACTGATTGGCGGGCTCAACGGCGCCACCCTGCCCCGTCACGACCTGCCCCACCGGACTGTTCTCGCTGACGCGGACCCGCGAGTAGGCGCCCTCGAGCGTCACGCTGGGGAAGAGATCGCCCTTCGCGAATCCGCGCAGCGCCCGCGCCTCCGCCACACGGGCTACCGCGAACTGGAGGTTGAGGCTCTGCAACTCGGACCGACGGATCAGGCTGGTCAGCGTCGAGTCCCCCAGCGCCTCCCACCAGCGGGTGATCACCGGCTCCTCGGTGGACATCTCCAGCGTGACCGCGCTCTGCCAGGCGTCGGCCACCGGGGTCACGGGCTCTTCGTAGTTCGGCCCCACCATGCAGGCCCCCGTGGCAAGCGCCACCAGGCCCACCACCGCGCGCCCGGCCGGGCGCCCGATCATCCCTGGTGCCATGGCCGTCGCTCCCGCAGGAGGGAGATCCGATTCGTCATTCTTGCCCTCGCTCCTTACCGGCGCTCGAACGCCGGCCGTTCCGGCAGACGCACGGGGTTCGCCTCGATCAGCCGCATCACTTCGGCGATGGCCGCCTCGAGTTGCGGATCGCCCCCCTTCGCCATTGCCCCCTGATCATCCGTGACGACGATGTCCGGATCGATTCCGTGTCCCTCGGCAAACCACACGCCGTCGGGCCCGAACAAACGCCCCTGCGGTGCCGTGAAGAAGCCGCCATCGACGGTCTGATGACCGGTTGCCGGGCCGATCAGGCCGCCCCACGTTCGCTCCCCGATGACGGGGCCCACCTTCAACGTCTGGAAGAACCAGGGAAACGCGTCTCCGCCGGACCCCGCCCAGCCGTTCACCAACATGACTTTCGATCCGAGGTGGTTCACCCCCGGGACCGTCTGCGTGGCGCCGTTTCGGAAGTAGATCCGGGTTACGACCTCACGATTCATCATCTCGATGAATCGGTCGGCCAGCTGCCCGCCGCCATTCCATCGCTCGTCGATGATGAGGCCATCCTCCAGCATCTGACTGTTGAACTGCCGAACCAGCTCGGTCTGGCCGGGGACCGCCGTGTTGGGCACGTAAACATAGCCGACCCGCCCGTTCGTCGCCTCCTCGACCTTTCTTCGGTTCTGCTCGATCCACTCGAGGTTCCGGAGCCGGCTCTCGCTCGTGAGGGTCTCCACGAGCACCGTATGGCTGCCATCCAGCGTGGGCCGGTCGTTCACCGTGAGGCGCACGGTGGCCCCCGCGAGTCCTTCGAACGCCGCGTACGGCTCCTGCCGCACGTCGAGCGGGATGCCGTTCACCGCCAGAACATAGTCACCGTCGTTCACGTCCACGCCCGACTGGTCGAGCGGCGAGCGCACTTCCAGGTCCCACGGCCCCGGCCGGACGATGCGCGCGATCCGGAAGGCCCCGCGCTCGACGGCCCAATCGACGCCTAGCAGGCCGACCGCGCGGCGCCGCGACGACTCCAGGTCACCGCCGCCGACGTAGGTGTGCGACGCGTTCACCTCGCCGATCAGCTCGCCGATCACGAAGTTCACGTCCCACCGGGTAACCGCATCCTCGAGCAACCGCCCATAGTGCTCGCGCTGGGCGTTCCAATCCAGCCCGTGCATGCCGGCGTCGTAGAAGACGTCGCGGTAGGTCCGCCACACGTCCGTGAAGACCTGCTGCCACTCGGCCCGCGGATCGACCACCGTCTCGAGACTCGCGGTCGCCAGACGCTTGTCCATTTTCTGGGCGGGTTTCAGGTCCACGATGGCCCACTGGCCGCGATGCCCTACCAGCACCTTCTTGCCGTCCGCCGAGATCTCATAGGAGGACACCGGGCTCAGGATCGTCTTCTCTTCACGCTCGCCGAGGTCGTAATACACGAGCGACGCGTTCTCGTCACTCGACCCCGAACGCGGCGCGCGGAGATACACGACTTTGCCCGACACGCCGCGCAGCGCCCCGTAGTTCCCCGGCGTCGCCGGCAGCATCACCGCCCGCGCCTCGAACCCCTCGAGGTCGATCACCACCGCCTTGGCTCCCGAGTCCGCCTTGACCGCTTTGTCAGCCTTGCCCGCCCCGTCCGCCTTGTCCGCCCCGTCCGCCTTGTCCGCCCCGTCCGCCTTGTCCGCCCCTTCATCGTCACTCCGCGGCGCCAGCGGCGACGGCACATCGTTCCGGAGCGGGACCGCGACAATCCCCGTCGCGTTGGGATACACCCAGGTGGCATCGAGATCGGAGTAGATGACCTCGAGATTCCGGTTGGTGTGGTAGTACAGGTATTTGCCGTCCGGATCGAACGCGGGCGCGAAGTCGTTGTAGTACCCTGCTGTGACCTGGTGCCGCGTCCCGTCCTGCGTATCGAACAGGAGGATCACGCCATTGCCGGTCGGCAGGTCACGGCTGTACCCGAGCCAGCGGCTGTCGGCGGACCAGCTCACTTCGATGCCCTCGCGCTGCGGGTGGAGCCACGTCAGTCCCGTATCCACCGCCGTCAGCCGGCCACTCTCGACGTCCACGATCCGGATGACCTGCGCATGATCGAGGAAGGCGATCTGCTTGCTGTCCGGGGACCAGAACGGCGCGTACCGGTAGCCGGCGCCGAGCGACGTCACGGTCCGCTCCTCGCCGGTGCCATCCGCCGGCCGCAGCGTAAGCTCGTACTCACCGGACCGATCACTCCAATATGCGATGTGCTTCCCATCCGGCGACCACGCCGGATACCGCTCCGCCACGCCCGACGACCGGGTGAGCGGGAGTGCTGGACCATGCTCCGCAGGGAGCGTGAACACCTCGCCCCGCACCTGGACCACCGCTCGCTTCCCCTGTGGGGAGACGTTGGCCCATTGCAACAGGCTGCTCACGTTCTCGGTCCGGGGACGGAGGGTGGCGAGATCCGTCACGACCGTGACCGGCACCTCGCGATACCGGTCCGTGGCGAGATCCAGCAGGTAGAGCCGCCCACCAGCCTGGAACACGATGTCCTGTGGCCCGATGGCCGGCCAAGAGACGTCCCCGTCGGTGAACCGCGTCACCTGCTGCGGCGTGCCGCCCCCGAGATCGAGCTTCCAGATGTTGCTGCGCTGCTCCGGGCCGCGCGCGGACAGGAAGTAGAGCGTCTCCCCGTGCCACATCGGGAACTCGTCGCTCGCGGGGTGCTCGGTCACGTTGCGCGCGTCCCGTGTGCGCAGGTCCATCACCCAGATGTCCGGGGCGAGACCGCCCAGGTACCGCTTCCACGTGCGCGTGCTGACGTCCTTGGTCGTGTACGCCAGGCGACGCCCGTCCGCCGAGAGCCCGCCGATCTCGCCGTAGGGAGCCGGGAGTTTCTCCGGTAACCCGCCAGCGGCGTCAACCAGATACAGCTGGTTGAACCGTCCGATCCCACTCTCCCGGCCCGACGCGAACAGCAGCCGCTTCCCGTCGGGCGTCCAGTCGAGCAGCCGATCGCCGCCCGGATGGTAGGTCACACGGTGCGGGGTGCCGCCCATCGCGGAAATGACGTACACGTCCAGGTTACCGTCGTAGTTGCCGCTGAACGCGATCTGCGTTCCGTCCGGGGAGAAGCGCGGGTATTGCTCCTCACCGGGCGGCGAGCTGAGCCGGCTGGCCGTGCCGCCCTCCCTGGCCACGACCCAGATATCGCCGGCGTAGACGAAGGAGATGTGGGTACCGGACACGTCCGGATAGCGGAGCATGCGGGCATCGACCTGGGCCTGCGCCACGGCCGGGGTCACGCCGAGCACCAGCGCGGCGAGAGCGGTCAGCCTGAACATGGATCGTCCTTGCACGGGGGGCTGTCTGTGGTCGGTCTGTGGGGCTTCAATCAACCCCGGAGAACCGGTCATGTAAAGCACGCCCCCCCTGCGAAGCACCGGCTCCGAGGCCTTCAATCGCGCGGTACGGACGGTTATCGTGAGCGCGGGATACACGTCTTGCACGAAGCTCCGACCCTTCTTTCCGGGGATGTTCCATGATGGCTCAAGCAAAGTCGCTACTCTGCACCAGTCTCGTCGCCGTCGCCGTGGCCGCGTGCGCCCCTGATCCGGCGGCCCAGATCACCGCGGACGGCATCCGCGTCGACGTCGCCGCCCTCGCCGCCGACAGCATGGAGGGACGTGGCACCGGCACGCCGGGGGAAGACCGGGCGGCCGCCTACATCGCCAAGCGCATGGAGGAAGTCGGCCTCGAGCCCGTGGGCGACTCCTACCTGCTCCCGTTCGCGCTGACCGGCATGCGGAAGGACGCCGAGCGCTCCTCGCTCACCCTGCGCGGCCCGCGCGGCGCCCTGCCGCTCGTGAACGACCAGACCGTGACCTACTGGTCCACGACCGGCCAGCCGGTCGTGGATCTTCGCAACGCGCCCGTGGTGTTCGTGGGATACGGGGTCGAGGCGCCCGAGTACGCTTGGGACGACTTCAAGGGTGAGGACCTGGCGGGCAAGGTGCTCCTGTTCCTGAACAACGACCCGCCCGTCGAGGAAGACGGCGTGGCGCTGTTCGGCGGCCCCGCGCGCACGTACTACGGGCGCTGGACCTACAAGTTCGAGCAGGCGGCCAAGCACGGCGCCGCCGGCGCCATCGTCATCCATACCACGGCCTCGGCGAGCTATCCGTTCAGCGTCGTGGGGAACACGGGATCGCGCGAGAACTGGGAGCGCAGCTACGAGCTCGACTTCCTGGCGTGGATCGACTCCACGGCGTCGGAGCAGATCGCCGCCGCCATGGGGACGACGCTCACCGGGCTGTTCGACATGGCCGCGCGCCGGGACTTCCGCCCGGCCGCCACGAACTTCCAGCTGACGGCGCACGTCGAGACCGCGGTGCGCGAAGTCCCCACCAAGAACGTGGCCGGTGTACTGCGCGGCACGGATCCCGAGTTGGCGGACCAGTACCTCGTGTTCTCGGGGCACTACGATCACCTGGGTGTGAATCCCACGGTCGAAGGTGACGACAAGGTCTTCAACGGCGCGTGGGACAACGCGGCGGGGACCGCGTCCAT
Organism: Gemmatimonadota bacterium; assembly: GCA_029859185.1. Classification (GTDB taxonomy): domain Bacteria; phylum Gemmatimonadota; class Gemmatimonadetes; order Gemmatimonadales; family GWC2-71-9; genus JAOTWJ01. The sequence goes on along the minus strand of JAOUDR010000066.1, from coordinate 1,843 downwards.
CATCAGCATCGCCAAGGCGTTCGTCGCGGCGGGGTCGCGCCGCTCGGTGATGTTCGTGGCGCTCGCCGCCGAGGAGGGCGGCACCCTTGGCAGCGGTGCGTTCGTCGCGGAGCCGCCGGTGCCGCTCAACCAGATCGTGGCAAATTTCAACGTGGACATGCCGCAGATCTTCGGAGTGACGCACGATGTGGCGGCCATCGGGCTCGACATCAGCACGCTCGGCACGGTATTTCAGGAGGTCGCCGAGGGCGCCGGCCTACGGGTGCAGGGTGACCCCAACCCGAATGCCGGGAGCTTCTACCGATCCGACCAGGTGAACTTCGCCAAGGTCGGCATCCCGGCCCTGTATCTCCAGGCGGGGAGCGATTACGTGGACCCTCTCGGATTCGATCCAGCCGCCTACGAAGAGGAGCACTACCACCAGGTATCGGACGAGCTGCGGCCCGAGTGGAACCTCGAAGGCACCGCGCGGGACATGCGGATCCTGTTCGCCGCGGCGCTACGGGTGGCGAATGCCGACGAGCAGCCGCGCTGGGTGCCTGGGAACGAGTTCGAGGAGGAGTGGAAGACGTTGTACGGGCGGCAGTAGTCGCCGGTCACGCTTCGTCGCCGTCCCTGGAGCGGGGAGTCCCGGGCTGAAGCCCGGGCTCGGCCGAGAAACCGCGTCCTGAAGGACGCCACGTGCCGTTGCGATCACCCTTCAGGGTCTGGTTGCTTGGCCGAGCCCGCCCTTCAGGGCGGGACTCCACCAACGAAGAACGAGCCCGTTCGATCTTGCTTGACCCATTGCGAGTGGTGGGGAGTCCCGGGCTGAAGGACGCCGCGGGCCATTGCGATCACCCTTCAGGGTCTGGTTGCTTGGCCGAGCCCGCCCTTCAGGGCGCGACTCCACCAACGAAGAGCGAGCCCGTTCGATCTCGACCCATTTCGTGTGGTTGGGTGTCCCGGGCTGAAGCCCGGGCTCGGCCGAGAAACCGCGTCCTGAAGGACGCCACGTGCCGTAGCGATCACCCTTCAGGGTCTGGTTGCTTGGCCGAGCCCGCCCTTCAGGGCGGGACTCGGCCACGACACGTTCGCTTTCCTAACACCTGACCCTGGGGACCGTCTACCACACGTGCCCACGCAGCGGCGGAGGACCCTAACATCCGCGCCCCAACGACTGTCTCCCATCTGTGCGTAGTTGAGGGGGATGGGCCGCGGGGCTGACCAGACTCGCCACGGGGTGTTCCGGAGACTCGAGGAAGGTGGACGGCTTGCCCACCGGTCGTTGGTTCACGCTTCACCACCTGATGGCACTCGGGCTGTCGTGCGTGCTGGGAGCGCTGATGGCGCCGCCCGCGGCGGCGCAGATCGGGATGGGCACGGACATCATCACCGGACGGATCACGACCGCCGACGGCACCCCCGTCGCGCGCGTCGAGATCGCGGCGTACTCGCTCGAGACCCAAGTCACCCGCCGGGCCCGGACGGACGAGCGGGGGCAGTTCACGATCCTGTTCACGGATGGCGGCGGCCAATACCAACTGACCGCCAGGGCAATCGGATTCCAGCCGGCTCAGGAGACCGTTTACCGTCACGCCGACGAGGATCGGCTGCTGTGGAACGCGCAGCTCACCCCCGGGGCGATGACGATGGAGCCGATCACGGTGCAAGCCCGTCGCGGCCCGACCCCGGTCCAGAACCCGGACCGGCCGACGCCGGGCTCGGTCGAACGGGCGCTCAATCCGGAGCTCGTCGCCCGCCTGCCGATCGACGCCACCGACCTGAACCTCCTGGCAACGCTGGTGCCCGGCATCGTGGGTGTGGACGCCACCGACAGCACCGCCGCGGCGTTCTCGGTGGC